>JBHEMF010000051.1:0-8759 GCA_046352665.1 Thermoplasmatota archaeon | reverse complement strand
GAACTGCTCGATCATCCGATGCCCGCTGGGCGGAGACGCCCACCGGGCATCGGATGATCGAGCAGTTCAACGCGCGCGAGTACGAGATCGACGTGGCCGAGGACGGAGACGATGGGGTGCCGTGTGTAGGCCGTGGCCGACTTGGCGGAGAGCGCATCGAGGGCCGTGTCGAGGTCGCCCTCCTTGGCGCCTTTTGCCTGCTCCTTGGCCTTGGCCACGGCCTCCTTGCTGGGCTCGATGGGCTTCTCAGGTGCTGGCGCCTTCGGGGGAGGCGGAGGTTCGGCGGTTTCCCCGGTCCCTTCGTCGGGGGAGCCGAACTCGGCCTCCAGCTCGGCCGCAAGCTCGTCGGCGAGCCTCTCCTCGGCGGTGCGGTCGTCCCCCATGGCGGCGCCGACGGGAGGGCGCTATTTGCCGGTTGCGGGGCTGGAACGCCTCGTCTGGTGTGCGAACAGGGTCCAACTGCCCACTGAAGGCACTGAAGACACTGAACGGTTCACCGCGGCCAAAGCCCCGTCTTTCAGTGCGTTCAGTGGGTTCAGTGGGCAGGTCGGCGGGCTCAGGCTGCGGCGCGGAACCAGGTCCAGGGCCGCAGCAGGCGGGAGATCGCCTTCGCGACGGGGGAGGGCTCCTCGCGCTTGGCAAAGAGGCGGCGCCAACCACGGGGGGCAGGCCGGACGGTCTCCATGAAGAGGACGGGGGCCTCGCCGGCGAGGCGGTCGATGCAGTCCCAGCCGCCACAGCCACAGGGGGCGGCATAGACGCAGGCCGTGAAGCAGAGGCGGCAGCCTCGGTCGAGGGAGTGCCCCGTCGTCTGCATGAGGATGGCGAGGCAGCGTTGCTTCTGCGGCTGGCGCGGCAGGTCGAGGACCAGGAGCTCCTCGATGGGCGGGGCGGTCGTCACGGGGGACACCGGCTTCACGGCCTTGCGGCGACGCGGCGCGGGAATGGGGATCTCGAGGGCCACGACCTCCTCCGGCTCCTCGTCCTCCTCCTGGACCTGCGGGACGGGCTGAAGACGCACCATGGCCTCCCTCATTCCCCGGTCCTATTTGGAGAGCGTGACTTGAACCGGCCTTGGAAGCGGTGGGCAATCCAAGGTCCGCCCGGAGGGCTGGTTTCAAGAGGCGAGGCCCGGCTGCGCCCTCGATGTCCGCCGCTCCCGTCCCCCCCCCGCCCATGCCTCCGCCCACCGGAGAATGGGGACGCGTGCCTGGAGACGAGGCCGTCCAGCGGACCGTCCAGGCCCTCGAAGCCAACAACGTCCACGTCGTCGTGGTGGCCGACGGCGCCGCCGCCAAGGCGGAGGTCCTCCGCATCATCCCGGTAGGCGCCGAGGTCATGAACGTCACTTCCACGACCCTCGACGTGATCGGCATCTCGCAGGAAGTCATGGAATCGGGCCGTTACGTCGCCGTGCGCAAGCGCATCTACTCCGTCCCGAAGGAGCAGTCGGAGAAGGCGCGGCGCGAGAACTCCGCGCCCGATTGGGTGGTGGGTTCCGTGCACGCCGTCACGCAGGACGGCCACGTCGCGGTGGCGTCGCAGTCCGGCTCGCAGTTGCCCCTCTACGCCGCCTCGGCCAAGAACGTCCTTTGGGTGGTCGGCGCACAGAAGATCGTGCCGGACCTGGCCGCGGCCGAACGGCGGCTGCGCGAGCACGCCCTTCCGCTCGAGGACGCGCGCGCCCGGAAGGCGTACGGCACCGGGAGCGCCATCAACTTCATGCTCGTCATGAACCGCGCCCCGAGACCGGGCCGTATCACGATGGTCCTCGTGCGGGAACCCCTCGGGTTCTGACGTGTCAGCCTGGCGATGCATCGCGCGCCGGGTCCGGGCCTAGGAACGCCTTGCCAAGGATGGGCGAGGCCATCGTGGTGAGGGCCACGACGAGGACGAGGAGCGAGTACCCGGCATGCGATAGGATGCCGGAATCGAGGCCGACCTTCACGACGACGAGCCCCACGGCGCCGCGGGCGTTGAGGAGGCTGCCCATGCCGAGCCCTTCGCGCCACGGCACGCCGGCCATCCGGGCCCCCAGGGCGCAGCCGACGATCTTGGCAGCCGAGGCGGCAAGCAGGACCACGAGGAGTGGAACGAGGCTCTCCGGCAAAGGCAGGAGACGGAGATCCACGGCGGCACCGCTTACCACGAAGAAGATGGGCAATAGCAGGATACGCGTGACGTGGCGCAGCCGTTCCACGACGTCGTCGCGCACGATGGCGTGGCTCGACAGCGCAGCACCGACGGCAAGCGGCCCGAGGACGGCGTTGAGGCCAGCGGCTTGCGTAAGTGCGCCAGCGCCGAACGTGAGGCTGAGGACACCGACGAAGAGCGGCCGCGAAGGTTTCTTGAGGGCGTCGAGGCGCGTGCGGGCCATCCGTTCGGACAGCAGGAGGAGTGCCGCAAAGCCCCCCGCAATGACCAGGCCCGTCGCGAAGGCGGCGTAGCCCACACCGGCGCCGACGGCCGAGACGAGGGCGAGAAGCACCCAGCCGATGACGTCGTCGAGGGTCGCGGCGGCAAGGACGAGTGCGCCCAGCGCGCTGCGCTGTCGCCCGAGGTCCTCCAGGATGCGGGCGAGCACGGGCAGGGCGCTCACCGTGAGGACGATGCCGACGAGGAGGTCGGCCTTGAACGCCCCAGGGCCCGGGAAGAACCAGGACGGGAACGCCATGGGGAGGCCCATGCCGACGGCGAGGGGCACCACGAGCCCGCCGGTCGCGGTGCGCAGCATGGGAGTCGTCTGGTCGCGGCGCCACCGCATCTCCAGGCCGACCTGCAAGACGAACAGGACGAGGCCCACCCAGGAGAGGGCTTCCAGGATGGGCTTGCCGGACTCGGGGAACAGCCCTTCCCGCGCAGCAGGGGAGAGCCAGCCGAGGAGCGACGGGCCCAAGGCGACGCCCAGCAGGATCTCGCCCACGACGCCGGGCATGCCCATGCGCGTGAAGGCCCAGCGCGCAAGCCCGGCCCCGGCCACGATCACGGCGAGCACGGCAAGAAGCGTGCCCAGCGGGTCGGCCACGCTGCGTCAGCCGGGACGTTGTATTAGGCGGTGACGAGAAGTTCCCAGGGCACGCTCATTCGTACAGGAACGGCTCGGCGGCCGTCCTGTAGTCGGCGCCGCCCTTGGGGAACCAGAGGCCGAGCTCGAATTGTGCGGTCTCGGCCGAGTCGGAGCCGTGGATGATGTTGCGGCCGATGTGCTGGGAGTAGTCGAACCTGATCTCGCCGGGCTTCCCCTGCACTGGATTGGTGGCCCCCATGAGGGCGCGACAGACGGAGATGGCCGACTCGCCTTCGACCATCATGGGGACGACGGGGCCGGAGAGGATGTAGCCGACGAGGCCGGCGTAGAAGGGGCGTGCCTTGTGCACCTCGTAGTGCTTCTCCACGACCTTCGGGTCCGCCTTCTCGAGGCGCATGGCCTTGACCTTGAGCCCCTTCCTCTCGAAGCGGGACACGATCTCGCCAACGAGGCCGCGCTGCACGGCGTCGGGCTTGATCATGACGAAGGTGGTCTCCAAGGCCATGTTGCGCGCGACAAGGGCCGTTCGTTTGAGGCTTGCGGCGCGACCTCAGCGCCGGACCTCGAACGTCGCGGCCTCGGCGGACTCGACGTCCGACTCATTCACGTCCACATGCCGCACCTTCGCGCGCCCAGGTCCGAGGCGGCACCAAGCCACGAGCGCATCGACGGCGAAGGGCGTCCCCTCGAAGACGGCTTCGACGCGGCCGTCCGGCAGGTTGCGGATCCAGCCCGTCACATTGAGCTGCGACGCCTGTGTCCGCGCCGATTCCCGGAACCAGACGCCCTGCACGGTGCCCGTGACATAGACGTGCGCCCGCTTCACGGCAAGGCATCGGCTGGCCTTGAGATAATCTATCGCGGCGGCAGGTCGAAGGACAGCAGATGGGCGCCCGCCGATTCGACGGCGAGGTCCTCGCCTTCGAAGCGCAGCGAGTCGCCGGCCCGCAAATCCTGACCGCCGGCGCGGCACTCCCCTTCGGCCACGAACAAGTAGCCGAGGCGTCCCGGCGCGAGGTGGACGGCGCGCTGCCCCCCTTGGGCGACGCGCGTGACGAGGATCGCGGCGTCCTGATGGATGCGCACCGTGCCCGGCCCGCGCGGCTTGTCCTTGCGGCCTTCGGCAAGGACGTGCCAACCGTTTTCCCGGGCGCCGGCGGGGAGGGCGGCCTGCTCGTAGCTCGGGGGCGCCCCGACGTGGTCGCGCTGCGGCTGGATCCAGATCTGCAGGAGGTGGCATTCCCCGTCGCCATCGTTCCATTCCGAATGCGTCACCCCGGCACCCGCACTCATGCGCTGCGCCTCCCCGGGCCGGACCGTTGCGTCGTTGCCGGCCGAATCGCGGTGCCGCAGCGCCCCGGCCAGGATGTACGTCACGATCTCCAGGTCGCGATGCGAGTGGAAGCCGAAGCCCTTGTGCGCCGCCACCCGGTCGTCGTTCAGCACGCGCAGCGGACCCCATTGGATGTGGCGCGGGTCGAACCAGTCGGCGAAGCTGAACGAGTGGCGCGTGAAGAGCCAGTCCGCGGTCTGGCCGCCGCCGCGCTCCTCGGACTTCTGCAGGGCGACGGACACGGATTCCGCGAGCCTGCGTGTCGCCATCACGGTTCCTCTGCGGGCAGATGGGCGGCCGCCGCCATGCAGGGTTAAATGCGACGGGCTGGATGTTGCTCGGCGGCGGACCCGATGCGAACACGCTTTCGTCCTTCGACCGCCGTGGCCTCCCTCGTGCTCGCCACGATGCTCGCCGGCTGCTCCGGAGGAAGCGAGCCGGGCGCCCTCCGACTCGGGTATTTCCCCAACATCACGCACGCCCAGCCCTTGTACGGCGTGCAGTCGGGCCTGTACGCCGAGAAGATGGCCGGCGTGAAGCTCACGACGATGACGTTCAACGCCGGCCCCGAGGCGTTCCAGGCCCTCCTCTCCAACAGCGTGGACGTGATCTACGTCGGCCCGTCCCCGATCCTGAACGCCCTCGACCACGGCGGCAACGACATCGTCCGAATCGTTGCCGGCAGCGCCATGGGCGGCGCATCGTTCGTCGTGCGGCCCGGCGTCATGCTGGAGCCGGACTCGGCGCTGGCCGGCAAGACCTTCGCCACACCGCAGGAAGGCAACACGCAGGACATCGCGCTCAAGCACTGGCTGCGGCAGCACGGCGAGAACCCGACGGACCGTGGCGGCAACGTCGAGGTCCGCTACGCCCAGAACTCCGACATCCTCGCCATGTTCCAGAAAGGCGACATCGACGGCGCCTGGGTGCCCGAGCCCTGGGCGACGCGCCTCGTCCTCGAGGCCCGCGGCGTCGTCCACGTCGATGAGGCGAGCCTGTGGAATGCCACGGGCGGGAAATTCATCACCACACAGGTCGTGACGACGCCCGAATTCCTGCGCTCGCATCCCACGGAGATCGCGAAGCTCCTGGACGCCCACCTCGCGGCGACGCAACGGCTGCAGACGATGGACGCGGCGACTTTGCGCACGATCAACGACGCCATCGAGGCCATCACGAAGAAGCGCCTGGGCGACGAGACGCTGCGCCAGGCGGCGGCCAAGGTCACGTTCAGCACCGACCCGCTGCAGCCTGCCCTGCTCACGCTGTCGCAATGGTCGCACGAGCTGAGGTACGCAAAAGGCCCCGCACCCGACGCCGGCGTCGTCTATGACCTCGCCCCCCTGAACGCTGCGCGGGCACGGGCGGGCCTCACGTGAACGCGGAGCAGTCACCCCCGCCAGCCGCGCCGGCGTCGCAGTCCGTTGCCGGCGCCGCACTCAAATTCGAGAAAGTGGGCGTGACGTTCCGGCGCCAAGGCAAGACCACCGAAGCCCTGCAGGATTTCACCATGGACGTGCCGGCCGGCCAGTTCCTTGCCGTCGTCGGCCCGTCGGGCTGCGGGAAGTCCACGCTCATCAACATGGTGGCGGGGCTCCTGTCGCCGACGACGGGCACCGTGCAGGTGGACGACAAAGCCGTGGCGCCGCCAGGCCCCGACCGCATCGTGGTCTTCCAGGAAGGAGCGCTCTTCCCGTGGCTTGACGTGCGCGGCAACGTCGAGTTCGGCCTCCGTCTGGCTGGCGTCCCCAAGGCCGAGCGCCGCCACCGTGCCGAGGAGATGCTGAAGCTCGTCCAGCTCGAGCAGTTCATGCATGCCCAATTGCACGAGCTCTCCGGCGGCATGAAGCAGCGTGTCGCCTTGGCGCGCGCCCTCGTCCTGGAGCCCCGCGTCCTCCTCATGGACGAGCCGTTTGCCGCCCTCGACGCCCAGACCCGTGAGGACCTGCAATCGAAGCTGCAGGACCTGTGGCGGATCCGGGGGCCGACGGTGCTCTTCATCACGCACGACGTGCGCGAGGCGGCCTTCGTCGCGGACCGCATCGCCGTCATCTCGCACCGTCCTGGGACGCTGAAGGGGAGCGTGGAGGTGAACGCCCCGCGCCCACGCACCCCCGACGACGCCAGGGTCCTGCAGGCGGCGCACGAGGCGAAGGCGCTCCTGGCCGACGAGATGCTGTGGCAGATGCAGCGGGCCGTGCCGGAGCTCCCATGGGGGGAGTCCTGGTGGTGAAATGGAACCCCCGGCGCCTCGTTCCGCCGCTCCTCGTCCTCGTCGGCCTCGTCGTGCTGTGGGAGGCCCTGGCGCGCTCGGGTCTGTGGCGCACGAACCTCTTCCCGACGCCGGAGTCCGTGTGGGCCACGTTCAAGGACCTGGCCCGCAGCGGCGACCTCGCTGCGAGCCTCCTTGCCACGGTCGGCCGCCTTGTCAAGGGCTTCGGCATGTCGCTCGTGGCCGGCGTCCTCCTCGCGTTGGCGATGACGCGCTTCCCCTCGCTGCGCCGCGCCGTGAAGCCTTACCTCCTCGGCATCCAGAGCCTGCCTGGCATCGCCTGGGTCCCGTTCGGCATCCTCTGGTTCGGGTACAACGAGGACGCCCTCGTCTTCGTGACCGTCATCGGCTCGATCTTCGCCGTGACGATCGCCTTCACGGACGCGTTGGCCCTCGTGCCGCTGCACACGCTCTGGGCGGCGCGCACGATGGGCTCGCACGGCGTCCACCTCATCGTCCGCGTCGGCCTGCCTGCTGCCCTGCCGAACCTCGTCTCCGGCGCCAAGCAGTGCTGGGCCTTCGCGTGGCGCAGCCTGATCGGCGCCGAGATGGTCTTCGCAAGCAGCCGCGCCATCGGCCTCGGACGTCTCCTCGACTCGGGCCGCGCCTACGGCGACTCGGCGCTCGTCATGGCGATGATGCTCGCGACACTTGCCGTGGGCGGCCTCGTCGAGGTCATCCTGTTCTCCACGCTCGAGCGGCGCTTCAAGAGACGGTGGGGCCTTGCCTCGTAGGCGCCGGCTCAGTTGGCCCGCCGGTGCACCATGCCCACGTGCGCCTGGTCCGTGGGGTAGAGGACGAGCTCCTGGATGTTCACGTGCGGCGGCCGGCTGCAGGACCAGACGATGGCGTCGGCGACGTCGGCGGGCTGGAGCGGCCGCGTGTCCTGGTAAACGCGCTGCGCCTTCGACTCGTCGCCTTTGTACCGGACGAGGCTGAACTCGGTGCCGGCCACGATGCCGGGCTCGATGTTGGTGACACGGATGTTCTTGCCGAGGACGTCCATGCGCAGCCCCTCGGTGAGCACGCGCACGGCAGCCTTGGTCGCGCAGTACACGCCGCCGCCAGGGTAGGTCCAGCGGCCCGCGACGCTGCCGAGGTTCACGATGTGGCCGGAGCCGCGGTTCACCATGTGCGGCAGGACGGCGCGCGTGAGGTAAAGGACCCCCATCACGTTCGTGTTCACCATGTCCTCCCAGTCGTCCAGCTTGCCGTCGGGCAAGGGCTCCACGCCGACGGCGAGGCCGGCGTTGTTCACGAGGATATCGACGTCGAAAAGGGCCGGATGCTGCGCTGCCACGGCCTCGATGTCGGGGCGGCTGCGCACGTCCAGCACGACGGCGGCCACGTCCGTGCCGTACTGGTCCGACCACGCCTTCGCCTTCTCCTTCAGGAGCTCCTCGCGGCGCCCGGTGACAATCATCTCCTTGCAGCCCGCGCGGCAGAACGCCTGCGCCGTGGCCTCGCCGATCCCGGACGTTGCGCCGGTGAGGAGGACGCGAGCGTCGCGGAAGGGGGATGCCATGCCGCCCTCGACTGGCGACCCGCGCTTGAGCGTTGCGACGCGGACCCGAGGCCGTGCGTTGGCTATTCTTCGGTGTGCGCCGGCCGCCGCTTGCGGAACCACCAGAGTGCGCCGCCTGCCGCTGCCAGCAAACCGACCGCCATGATGGGGGCCTGCCATCCGCTGCTTGCGTTCACCTGCGCCGTGCCCTTCGGGTCCGCCGCAGTCGCCGCATGTTCGGGCAGGGCGGCCGGAGTGTCCGGGGTGACCCTCGGTAGTGGCCCAACGTTTACCGGCGGAGTAGGTGCAGATTGCAACTGTCGAACCTCTAGCGGCGCGCAGTCCGTGCAGACCGGCTGTAACCGAGTTTCGCTCGCGGGAATCGGAAGGCATGGGTTCACAGTGATGCTCGTCCGCGTGGTCGCCGACGCGCCAACATCGTCGGCGACCGTGAGTCCCACGTCATACGTCCCGGGCGTACTGTAAAAATGCGTGGCGGTTGGCCCTGAAGCAACCGCACCGTCGCCGAAATCCCATCTCCAACCTACGACGAGGCCGTCGATGTCGCTGGAGGCGTAACCGTCTGCGCGAACGGGCTCGGAAAGGCAAGGCACGTCCACAT
>JBHEMF010000050.1:0-8772 GCA_046352665.1 Thermoplasmatota archaeon | reverse complement strand
GAGCATGTTCTCGCCACGAACGAGGAACTCGCGCAGCGCGGTATCGAAGTGGTTCGCGTGGAGCGTGGCGGCGAAGTGACGTACCACGGCCCCGGCCAGCTCGTCCTCTACCCCATCGTGCACTTGGGTGAGGGCAACCGCGACGTGCGCGCCTGGGTGCAATGCCTCGAAGCCCTCGTCATCCGGCTCCTTGCCGACCACGGCATCGCCGCCGAGGTCCGCGCCGAGCATCCCGGCGTCTGGACCCCATCCGGGCGCAAGATCGCAAGCATCGGCATCGCCATCCAGCACTGGGTGAGCTTCCACGGTGTCGCGCTCAACGTCGATGTCGATCTCGCCGGCTTCGAGCGCATCGACCCGTGCGGCCTGGGCGCTGCGGTCATGACGAGCATGGCGCGCGAAGGGGCGAAGGCCGACATGGCGACGGCGGGCGCATGGGTGCAAGCGCATGGCGCGGCGCACCTGGATGCGTGGCTGCAAGGCCGCCAACAGGTGCCGGCCTAAGCGGGGACCGCCGCGCGCGGCAGCGGACTCGGCACACCCATCGGCTCAACGATCCAGTGCAAACGCGCCGGCTGCAGCGTGCCGCCGAAGACGCGCGCGCCAACCGCTTCCAGCATCGCGGCGATCTCGCGCGCGATCGCACAGTACGTCATGGCCCGGTCCGGCTGCACGTGCAGGCTCGTGCGCGTCGGCGTGACCTCGAGGACATCCACGACGAGGTGCCGGTCGTCGGCGGCCACCTCGTGGAAGTCGAACATCTCCGACGCCTCGAAGAGCTCCTCCATGAGGAGCCGCCGGTGGTCGAGGTCGAGGACGAAGGCGTGGGCGACCGTTCCCTGCGGGCCGTGGTGCGCGGGGTCGAGCCGAGTCGCGAACGCCACCTGCACCTCATCCAGGTCGGGAGGCGGGATCGGGTCGAACAACGGGAGCGACATGCCCGAGGCTCGCCGGACTGGACATATGGGTGTTGGGTCGCGCGTTTTCTTCCATACCTGCGTGTGGGAGGCCCGGGATTTGAGGATGGGCAGGGATTAGCGATTTCGTCATTCCTGTGTAGGCTAAGCCAGGACCACGACCGTTCCGACGACGACGGCGTGGCCAAACAGATGGTTCTCCAAGACGATTGCAGGCGCGGCGAAGCCGCCCTTCGAAGCGCGGTACGAAACTGGGAAAGACGTGTGGGAGGCCTGGGAACCCGGGAAGACTGGAAAACGGGAAGTTGCTTCCTCGTTTCCAGTTTTCCTCGGTTCCCAAGGCCGCCCACACCCTGGCGTAGGGGTCAACCGACATGGGCGGAGGTCCTCCAGAGCGATTGCGGGCGCGGCGAAGCCGACCTTCGAAGTGGCACGATGTATCGGAGGAAGTCGTGTGGGAGGCCCGGGATTTGAGGATGGTAGGGATTTGCGATTTCGTGTTCGTTGCTCGCGGCCAATACGCGTCGGAACCACCGATTGCACCGTTGGCACCGAAACGAGGTGTGTTTGCGACGTCTAGAGAAAGGGCCGTTCCGACGACGGCGACTTTGTACGACTTGGCCCTCAAGTAATGGCGGCCTGGGAGGAGTCAGTGAGTGGAATGAAGTGCCATCAATCGATTCACTGCACTCGATGCACGCACTGGTCTCCCAGGCCGCCCGAGGACAAATGAGGCCCCAAATGCAGGACGGTTCGGGCGCCGAAGTGGACGCCGTCGTCGGACTGAAGGAACCTGTCGCTACTCGCCGTGCAGCAGGTTGACCCGCGTTTCCGTGCGTTCCGTGGGTTCCGTGGCTAGCGAACGTCGCGACATGCCGCACTCAAGCATTACGCCACATGCTTGCGTCTTTACGTAAGAAGGCGATTGATTGGCACAATGTGTGATGAATGTCCGAAGGCTATGTGAATGATATAAATCTTAGATAAGGCACAAAATTGAATCTGCGACTCCGAACCGAATCTTGCCCCTTTTTCCCCCGTCACGCAACTCGGTCACGCGTGGCCGAGAAGGGGCCGGTCCGAGTCGCGCTCTACACGCGCGTCTCCACCGAGGACCAGGCGAAGGAGGGGTTCAGCCTGGACGCGCAGATCGAGCGCCTGCGGTTCTACGCCAAGGCGCAGGGCTGGGCCGTCGCCGCCGAGTACGTGGACGAGGGGCACTCGGGCCGGACCACGAAACGGCCGATGTACCAGAAGATGATGGCCGAGCTGGAGACGTGGGACACGCTCCTGGTCCTCAAGATGGACCGCATCCACCGCAACAGCCGCAACTTCATGGCGATGATGGACGATTTGCGCCGGGAGGGGCGGGAGTTCGCGAGCGTCAGCGAGAGCCTGGACACCTCGACGGCCATGGGGCGGTTCGTCATGGACATCATCCAGCGCATAGCACAGCTCGAGTCCGACCAGATCGGGGAACGCACTTACGTCGGCATGGAGCAGAAGGCCAAGTAGCGGGCCGGGAACCTTGGCCGTCCAGCGCCGTACGGCTACCAGTACACGGCGGAGGGCCCGTTCGCGATCGTTTCCGAGGAATCAACGCTCGTCAAGACTGTGTTCGATTGTTTCGAGAAAGGGGAAACCAGGGCAGATATAGCGCGAAAACTGGCCGAGGGTGGCCAAAAGACCAGGTCCGGCAAACCGTGGGACCGGTGGGCAGTCGCCGACCTGCTTACGAATCCGACGTATGCCGGCGCCACGCGCTGGTCCGGCCAGCTCCAACTCGACACCCACCCTGCCATCGTGACGCCCCAGCAGTACGACGCCGTCCAGGAGAGGATCAGGAGAGAGAGCCCAACGGCCAAAGTAACGTTCCTGCAGCGCCTCACTGTTACCTGAAAGCAACGCCTTTGCTTTCACAACCTGATGCGTGCCATACGGGACCCCGTATGGCACCAGGAAGGCTGGCTGGATTTCCGCGCAGAGCGGGGCAGTCATTTCGCCGAGTATGGCAATGGCTTGCGGTAAAACGTAATAACACAATCTAGTCGTGGAGTCTCTTTTCCTTGCGGAGGAGGAGGGTAAGGACGTCGGCTTCGATCTGGCTGAGGAGGCGGGTGAGGAAGAGGAAGGCGAGGGTGAGGAGGCCGGCGGAGGCGCCCGTGAAGGCGGCGGCGCGTTGCAGGGCGTCGTTCGCGTCGGCGAGCCCGGGGAGGAGTTGCGCAAGGACGGAGGCGAGCGAGGCCGCGGCGCCGGCGTACAGGAGGAGGGTGACGATGGCGCGGATGCGGCTCCAGCGCGCCATCGCTTCGAGGCGCTCCTGGACCAGGGTGTCGGGGACGGGGTGGAGCTCGAAGCCCTTCAGGATGTGCTTGTAGCGGCTCGCGGCGAGCCATGCCAGGCGGGTCGAGAACGGGTACACGGGCAGGGCAGCGGGGCGGGGCGCTTGGGCTTGCCGATAGGCGACAGGGACGGTGGAAAAGCGGGGAAAAGAGGTGAAGGGTGGGTGGTCACGCCGAGACGCGCTCGGTGTATTCCCATTCGGGTGTGACCACACGGATCCAGACGAAATCGTCCTCCATGTGATGCCTCCCAGTTGCCCTGGTCGTCCACTGCGGCCTCCCAGCCGCTGCACGGGTGTGCGGGATTTCCGGGGACCCCCTACTACGCCGTGGAGTATTTAATCGGTTCCAAGCGAAGCAGAGGTGCCGGTGGAGTTTTCGAGACATTGCGTTGTGGATGCGTCCAATCGTCATGGCGCGTTGGTGTTGCATAGTGCCGAAAGACGGGAACGCTGCGCCGTGCCTCAACAACGTGGATTGCTCCGGCTCAGGAAGCCTTGAGTCGCCCTGCCCCGTCGGCGGGGCGTGGACCCCATCCGTCCTCTGCGGGACCGGACGCAGACGACGCGCCTCCTCATCCTGGCGCTGCTGCAGGCCGAGCCGGGTGCAACCCTTTCCGGTGTCGCGGAGCGGCTGGGTGTCACTGTCCAGGCCGTCTCCGCACACGCACGCGCCCTTGCGGCCCAGGGGATGGTGGCGGCGCAGGAGGGGGCCTACCGGCCGACGCCGCGCGGCCTGCAGGCGCTGCACGAGGGCGTCCGGCAGTTGCGGGACGCCATGGCGGCCCTTGCGGCACCCCTCGACGTCATCCAGGTGGCAAGCGCCGTGGCCGCGGCCCCCGTGCGCGCCGGGCAGGAGGTCGGCCTATGGATGGCGGACGGCGACCTCGAGGCGCGCCCAAACGGGATCCAGGCCGCGGCGAGCCGGGGCGTCGCCCGCAACGCGGCGGCGGCCGGCCAGGAGGTCATCGTCTCGGATCTAAAAGGCATGGTGAAGCTCGAGCCGGGGCCGTTGCGCGTCGTCTCCATGCCAGCACCCGCGGAAGGGGGTGTGGCGCGCGTGGACGTGCGGGCCCTGGCACGCGAACTCGCGACGGGCGCCTGGGCGAAGGTGGGGGCGCACGGCACGGGGGCCAGGATCCTCGCGCGGGGCCTCGCCAAGGCGGGGATGCGGCCCGCCGACTTCGAGTTCGCAGCGGACCGCGCCGCGTTCAACGCAGCCGAGCGCGGCCTTGCGACGCTCCTTCTCGTTTCGCGCGACCGCCTCGCCGAGGTCATGCAGGCCTTCGAGCGGCTGAACGCGGCGACACTGCGGCGGGTGCCCGTGGAGATCGTCGAGGCGCCGGAACTCTCGGCCTAGCCTACTGGCGCCAGCGGCGGACGGCCCAGACGGTGCAGCCCACGGCGCCAACGACGAGGATGAGAAGGGCCGCGGTGAGGGCGACGAAGCCCGTGGTGGGGCTCTGGCCGAAGAGCTGCGCCTGCATCCCCTCGCTTGCCTGCTCGGGGGCCCCGACGGGCCTTGCCGTGCCCACGACGGCGTGGCTGGCGAGGGCGGCGCCGGCCGGGCACTCCGCCTGGTCGCGGTTGGCGACGGTGGGGCAGTTGTCGATGGCGCTGCCGGGCGGTCCCCATTGCGGCACGGAGTCGCCATCGAGGTCGAAGTCGCAGAAGTCGCCGAGGCCGTCGCCGTCCGTGTCCTTCTGGTCACGGTTGGGCACCATGGGGCAATTGTCAACGGCGTCCGTGGCACCGTCGTAGTCCACGTCCGTCTCGCCGGCCACGACGGGAGCGCGCGGCACGGTGCTGTCGATGCCGGGCGGGAGGTCCTGGCAGGCGTCGCCGACACCGTCGTGGTTGGCGTCGGCCTGCTCGTTGTTGGGCACCTCGGGGCAGCTGTCGGCGGCGTCAGGCACGCCGTCGAGGTCGGTGTCCAGCCAGGACTTGGGGATCTCGACGTGGACGAGGACGCAGCCCGTGTGGGTGGAGCCCTCGTTGTCGGTCGTCGTGAGGCAGACGTCGTAGTTGCCGTCCGACGAGTACATGTGGTTCGTGAAGCGGCCGGCGTTCGAGGTCGTCCCGTCGCCCCAATTCCAGAGCCAGGAGACGACGGTGCCGTCGGGGTCGCCGCCGAAGTCGTACATGCGCGCCTGGGCCCCCATGACGAGGATGGGTGTGGGGATGGCGACCGGCGGCCGGTTGTGCACGACCACGTCGTGGCAGACGGAGCCCGTCCAGGGGCCGCCCGTGAACGTCACGGTGACGGCCATGCAGGCTGCGTAGGGCGTGCCGGCGTTGCTGCCGGTGGCGTAGCGGTGCGCCGGGTTCTGCTGGTAGGCGGCCGCGATGTCGTTGGGGTCGGAGAAGGTCCAGAGCCAGGACCGGGCGCCGGCGCCGAGGGCCACGGGGTAGTTCGACGTCTCCGTGAACTGCACCTCGTCCAACGTGAGGTCCTGCGGCGACGTCGTCGTGAACGTCCACGTGAAGTCGAGCGTGGGCGGCGGCAGGACGTGGATCCAGACGAGGCAGGAGCGTCCCGTGAGGCCGCGGTCGTCCTGCGCGAAGAAGACGGCAAGGTGCGTTCCGGGCGATAGGGACGCCGTGTTCAGCGAGAAGGCAAGCGACGCGGTGCCTCCGACCGCTCCCGGGTTGCCGAAGGTGCCGCCGGTCATGACGGAGCCGACGGGCGTCTCGAGAGGGATGATCTGCAGCGCCACCGTCGAGTCCACGCTGTCGGCGAACACCGAGAAATTGAGGACCCCGCCCTGCACGATCTCCGGCGACGTGTCGCACGCGGTGGGGTTCATCTGGCCGCCGTACACGCCGGACACCCAGTCAGGCGAGATGCCGCCGCAGAGGTGGATGAGGAAGTCCATGGGGACCTTCTCGCGGCCGTCCTCGATCATGACCTGGGCGGAGTAGGTTGCCTGGCAGACCTGCGCTCCGGAGCCGCTGCCGAGCGCGGCACCCGTCGTGTCCCACATGATCTGCAGCTCGCCGGGGTTCGGTCCCGGGCCGAGCGTCGCAGCCAAGGCACCGCCGCAGTTGGGGCAGGGGCCGGGCTGGTAGAACGTGCTGCCGGTGGCCTCGACGCCGGTGGCCCAGCGGATCGTGTGCGCCTGGCCGACGTCGTCATCGACGTACGGGATGGGGATCGTGCAGATGCCCGCGATGGGGCACTGCACGACGGGGTTCACGAACGGCCGCGGCGGGTTGTCCGCCGTCCCCGACAGATCGACGGTGGTGTCGAGCTGCCAGGAGGCGCCGCCGTTGTTCATGTGGAAGTTGGGCGCCACGTTGAAGGTGATGCGGGCGTTGCTGTCCCAGGAGATGCGCCACGGC
This sequence comes from Thermoplasmatota archaeon, assembly GCA_046352665.1. GTDB lineage: Archaea > Thermoplasmatota > E2 > JACPAO01 > JAHFTW01 > JAHFTW01. Next base: position 2,172 of record JBHEMF010000050.1, on the reverse strand, counting down.
TGCCCCGTCGGGTCGAGGGGTGCGGGCAGGGTGACGGGGATCCCGACGTTGCCCGCCCCGTTCACGAGCTGGCCCATGAACCAGTCGTCGTTGGCGTTGCAGACGAGGACCTTCAGGCTGGCAGTGCCTACGGAGACCGGGTTGGCGCCGTTGAAGTTGCGCCGGACGAGCGCCACCGAGAAGCCGCCGGGGGCAATGACGCCCGGGGCGCAGCCGAAGCTGGCCGGCTGCGGGTAGGGCGGGCCCTCGATGTTCGGGTAGGAGGCGCGGAACGCGATGCGGCCCTGCACGCTCACCGTGTTGCCGCCGGTCGGGACGGCGTAGAGGGTGCCGCTGCGGAAGTGCGTCGCCTCGGCATCGTGGGCGAGCATGACGGTGGCCGCGACGGCGGCGACGGCGGCCAAGGCGCTGGCAACGAGGAGGCCGCGCAGGAGACCCGTGGATTCGCTCTTGTTCATGACCGTCATGGGACCCGTAAGACTCCTGGCATCCACACCAGCATGCGTAGGACTTTCCTCCTTGGTATAAAGGATTGCGGACTACGCGTGGACTCGCGGAACGCGCCCGGGCGACGCGCTTGTGGCGCCCACCCGTGCTACTGCGGCTTGAGGCGGCGGCCGAGGACAAGAAGCACGAGGACCCCGGTCACGACCATGGCGGCCGCACCGAGCCCGATGCGCGACATCTGGCCGTCGAGGCCGACGGCAGCCGGCTCGCCGCCGGCGGCAAGTCCCGCGGGCCGCAGGGCGCGGCCCTCGCCGTAGCGGGCGCCGCAGGCGTCGCCGACGCCGTCATGGTCGGCGTCCGCCTGGTCGCGGTTGGCCGTGAAGGGGCAGTTGTCGAGGTCGGCGCCGGCGTCGTTCGCGACGGAGTCGCCGTCGAGGTCGGCGTCGCAGAGGTCGCCGATGCCGTCGCCGTCGAGGTCGGCCTGGTCCGCGTTCGGGACGGCGGGGCAGGAGTCGGCCGCGTCGGAGACGCCGTCCATGTCGAGGTCGTGGCTGCCGGAGACGACGCGGCGGACCTCGGGGGCCGTCGGGATCGCGACCGGCGCCGACTGGCAGGAGTCGCCCATGCCGTCGTGGTTGGCGTCCCCCTGCTCGCGGTTGGCCGTACTTGGGCAGTTGTCGCGGCTGTCGGGGATGCCGTCCATGTCCGCGTCGGAGGTCTCGTCGAAGACCACGATCGTGCTCGGGCGCTCGTCGTAGAGGCCGAACGGGTCCGTGACGCGGAACATGAGGCCTGGGTACACACCGGTGCGCGTGGGGCGCCAGTGGAAGGTGTGGGTCGTCGCGTCGAACGTGGCGCCGGCGGGGAGCGAGTAGGCCGAGTACGTTACGGCGTCGCCGTCCGGGTCGGTGCCATAGACCGGGAACTCGACGCTGTTGCCCACCGGCACCGACGGGCGCGCGGGCTGGGCGAGGACCGGCGGGTGGTTGGGTGGGCCGGGCAGGTCGCAGTCGCGACCGAACGTGGCGGACGTGACGGCGCGCGTGGCGCGGGCCGAGTTCCAGTCGTTGTCCTGGACCGTCAATTCGATGTGGTAGGTGCCGACGGCCGGGTACTGGTGCGTGAAGGCCGACGCCGTCTCGGGCGGGGAGCCGTCGCCGGGCACCCACGAGTAGGTGGCGACCGGGCCTTCGGGGTCGGAGGAGCCTTGGCCGTTCAGCATGACGGGGCCTTCGCCCTCCGTCGCAGGGCAGGCGAAGTAGGCAAGCGGCGGCCGGTTCACGGCGGAGCACGTGTGTGTCGCCGTTGCGGAGACGCCGGCAGGGATCGAGCCCGTGAGGGTGACCTGGTAGTCGTTGTCGTCTGCGTAGGCGTGCATGGGTGTGGCGCCGGTGCCTGAGCCGCCGTCGCCGAAGCTCCACGAGTAGGATACGGGGGAGCCGTCGGAGGCCGTGCCGGTGGCGCCGAACGTCGAGGCAATGACCACGTCGCGCAGCAGCCCCAGCCCGCGGCTCAGGATGTTGCCCAGCGCGATGACGGCCGCGGCGCTGGCGACGAACGTGATCGCCGGGATGATCACCTCGTCGCCGGGGTTCAGCGTCACCATCAGCGCGTTGTAGAGCACCTGCTTGCCGCCGGTCGAAACGATGATCTGGTTCGGCTTGTAGTCGAGGTTGTTCTCGCGCTTGAACTTGCCGACGACGGCAGTCTTGAGCTCCGCTAGGC
>JBHEMF010000049.1:0-9055 GCA_046352665.1 Thermoplasmatota archaeon | reverse complement strand
GAGCGGCGCGCCGGCACGCACCGACGCGGCGATCGGCCGGATCTCCTTCACGAACGCCGCCGGCACGATCGGCCCGCTGCCCGTCTACCGCTCGTCGTTCGGGATCACCAACTCGAGCACCACCGGCGGCACCGGTGGCGGGGGCGGGGGCGGCGGGGGAGGTGTGACGACGGTGCAGCCGGGATCCACGTTGGGGATGCATTCCCACTTGTAGCCGAAGCCGTACGTGAGGAGGGGGGTACCGAGCGCCGGGTCGTTGAGCGGGCCCGCCACGTTCGGGGCAAGGATCGGCGGGTACGAAGGGCGGGCGACGCTCACGAGCTGGGCCCCGACCGTCGCGAGGTCGGCGGAGACCGTGCCATCGACGCTTGCGCCGTAGTAGATGTAGAAATGCGTGGCCTCGCCGGGCAGGAGGACGCCAAGGACCGGGGCGCCGCTTGCCACGAGGCGGGGCTGGAAGTCGAAGGAGGCGCCGCGGTCGCCCTGGCCGCGGAAGGCGGCGGGGCCAAGGCAGGCGCTGCCCGGGCCGACGGGCGGCAGAAGCGTCGGCGAGTTCAGGGCAACGGCCGTCGGGTCGGCGCTCACCCACGGGTCCCACGAGGAGCAGAGCAGTTCAGGAACGGCAGGCGAGACGAGTGTCGTGGGACTCCCGGAGATGAGGACGTATTCGCTGTACGGCGTGGGTTCCGCGTCCCAGTCCATGGTGCGGCGGTACACGATGCCGGACACCGTCGAGGCGCCCGTGTTCTCGATCGTGACCTTGATCTTGAAGAGGCTCGTCGTGGAGGGCTCGGAGCGGACGTCGTGCGTCACCTGCAGGTCGCCCACCTGGACGACGGAGGTCGCCGTGGCCGTGGCGGGATTGGAGGCGAAGCTGGTGAGGGTCACGCCACCGTATTGAAGGGGCTGCCCGAACTGGGCCCAGCCGGCCGTCGGCGCCGGCGCCGTGTAGGCGATGCCCCAGCCCTCGCAGACGCAGTTGTCCGTGAGCCCCTCGAAGTCCGTGATGTCCTCGCGCAGGCCCACCATGTAGTTGCACTGCGACACGAGCGGCGGCGGCGGTCCCACGGCCGGGTAGCATGCCTCCGTGGCCGGCAGTGGCCCGGGCCAGCCGAGGTTCCCTAGGTCGCGGAACCCGAGCTGCGCGACGCCGTTGTCCAGGATGGTCCCCTGCAATTGCGCCTGCGCCGGGACGGCAAGGAGGGCCAGCATGGCGCCTGCGCCGAGGATGAGCAGCGCTGCCCTATCCGGTGCGCGCGGCACCCTGACTGGCGCTATCCTCTGTCGCAACGGTACGGAACCAATCCTCCTTCTCCTTAAACCATGCGGGACGTTCCTGGACGCTCCGGTCCGGTTCCCCCTGCACCGCGAGTCCGTCCGCCGCCGCTGGAAGGCGTCGTCCTTACGAGTTTAATATCGGCAAGTCTTGCTCAACCACGACGCCGCCACGGCGTCTTCCGGTGAACACATGGCAACGGACTCCAGCCGCCGCTTCCGCATGGGCAAGGTCGCCCTCGTCGGACTGCTCCTCCTTGCCGTGCCCACGGTGCTCGGCAACACCAGCACCGGCGTCAACGCCTGCTTCACGGGTGCGGCCCTGCCCGGCATGGGCGGCCTCGTGAACAACGCCAACGGCATGTTCTCCTGTGTCGTGGCGGGCAACGTGAACAACGCCAACGGCCAGTCCTCCGTCGTCGTGGCCGGCGAGAACGGTGTCGCCCAAGGCGCCCGCAGCTTCGTGGGCGCAGGCAACGCCAACACGGCGGCCGCCGACAACTCTGGCGTCGGCGCGGGCACCGGCAACCTCGCCAACGGCAACGCTGCCTGGGTGGGCGGGGGTCTCGGCAACGGCGCAACGGCCGCGAGCGCCGGCGTCCTTGCGGGCCAAGGCAACGCAGCCGCCGGCGCCCAGGCCGCCGTGGGAGGCGGCCAGAACAACCAGGCCGTGGGCGCGAACTCGTTCGTGGGCGGCGGCAATGGCAACCAGGCCTCCGCCGGAGCGGGCTTCATCGGCGCCGGGACGAACAACGTGGTGGCCGGCCTCGGCAACGCGGCGCTTGCCGGCGGGCAGGGCAACGGTGCCCTCGCCATCCAGTCCTTCGTGGGCGGCGGTGTCAACAACCAGATCCCCGCGAGCGGCACCAACTCGATCATCGCGGGCGGCGCGCAGAACGCCGCACCCGGCAACACGGCGACCATCGCGGGCGGCAATTTCAACCGCGGCATCGGCGCCCTCTCCTTCGTGGGCGGCGGCGGCGGCAACCTGCCGGCCCTCGGCAACCAGGCCACCGGCGCAAACGCGGCCGTCGTGGGCGGCAGCGCCAACCAGGCCATCGGCGGCTCCGCCTTCGTGGGCGGCGGAGGCAACAACTTCGCCACCGGCACGCAGTCCAGCATCATGGGCGGCAGCGCCAACCAATCGCCTGGCTTCCAGTCGGTGGTCGGAGGCGGCACCGCGAACGCCGCCGTCGGCCCCACCGCGGCCATCCTCGGCGGCCGCAACAACGTCGCAGGCAGCGCCACCGGACCCGACGCAACCGTGGGCGGCGGCAACGGCAACATCGCGATCGGCAACGGCGCCACCGTGGGCGGCGGCCTCTCCAACGTCGCAAGCGGCGACTTCTCCTTCGTGGGCGGCGGCAACAACGGCAACAAGGCCGCTGCGGCCAACGCGGCCGTCTCCGGCGGGTCGCGAAGCCAGGCGCTGGCGCAGTACTCGTCCGTGATGGGCGGCAACCAGAACACGGCATCCGGCCTTGCCTCCACGGTGAGCGGCGGCGACACGAACCTCGCGGCCGGCGCCGACTCCGCCGTGGGCGGCGGCAGCGGGAACCTCGCCATGGCGGCGAGCGACACGATCCCGGGCGGCAAGGAGGCCAAGGCCACGAACTTCGGCCAGATGGCCTACTCGAGCGGCGGCTTCTCCGGCCTCCCGGGGACGTCCCAGTACTCGTTGTACGTCTTGCGCAACACGTCGCCGTCGACGGCCTCGACCCTCCTCTACCTCGATGGCACCAGCCAGGAAATGGTGGTCCCCGTGGGGCAGACGTGGAGTTTCCGTGCCCTCGTCACGGCAAGCGGCCCCGGTGCGGCCTTCGCGCACGCCTGGGAGGTAAAGGGCCTCGTGCGCCACCCGGCGTCGGGCATCGTGCTCCTGGCATCCGGTGTGACCGACCTCGGCTACGACACCGTGGCACTCCCGTGGACCGTCGCGGCGACCGTGAACACGGCCACGAGCGCCTTGGAGATCAAGGGCACCGCCACGGCCTTCGTGGACTGGACCGCCGTCGTCGAGACGTCGCAAGTGCAGTAGCTAGGGCAACTCGACGCGGCCCACCACACGTTGGGGGGCGGCGTCGCTGTGCCAGAGGATGCCGCGCTCGCCCGGCGCATGCACGAACGCCTTCTCCGCAACACCCTGCAACGGGCCTTCCGTCCCAGGTGCCGGTGCGTCCGCCGTGAGGCGGACGGGCACGAACTGCATGCCGACGCCGAGCTGCGCCACACCGCCGGCCTTGAGCGAGCTCTTCGCGAAGGGGCTGCGCCGCAGCCTCATCGCGACCTGCGCCCCGGCCTCGTGGACGCGCAGGGGGGCGTCGGCGGGGGCGAGCACCATGCCGCGGTCGAGGTGCTCCGGGTTCGTGTTGCGGAGCGCCAGGCCGACGCGGTCGCCGGGGACGGCCTCGTCGTGATCGACGTCGTGGATCTGGATGCTGCGCACCGGGCAGATGACCTTGGCGGGGAAGGCGTGCAGCGTCTCGCCCTTGTGCAGCACACCCTGCTTCACGACGCCGAGGACGACGGCGCCGACCCCCTTCACGTTGAAGTGGTGGTCGATGGGCACCATGACGAAGCCCTCGGCCGGCGGCGCGGGTGCCTCGGCAACGTGGGCGCGCACCTTGGCCCAATCCTCGTCCGTGAAGACGGGCCAGGACTCGAGCGCCGTGCCCTTGAGGATGGGCTTCAGCTGCTCGGGCTGGATGTAGTTCTGCAGGACGAGGGCGCCGTGCCGGATGCCGGCGGCGTCGGCTGCGAGGATCTGCTCGCCCACCTGTGCCGTCATCTTGTCCACGGCAAGGACGGCGGCGTCGCAGTTGAGGACTGCGTACGAGAGCGGCTTCAGTTGGTCCGGGTAGCGGTCCGGCACGATGACGGTCACCTGCCGGCCCCCTTCCTTCAACTCGTGCAGGTGGATGTCGCTCTGTGTCCCGACCTTGCCCATCTCGCGCCGGGCGGCGAGGTTGCCAAGGAGGGCTGCGGTGAGGCCGGGCACGGACGCGGCGAGCCGAGCCTCTGCCATAACCGTTGGGGGGGCGAGTTTGGAGGCCTGCCTCATGACCCGCAGTCTCCATCCTTGGGCCGAAGACGCCGAGGCCGCCGGACAACTCTTGCCACGTCCCGTACGGCGGACCATGTTGGCGGCTGTTTCGGCGCCAGGCTGATTGGCCGAAACCAAGTTCGTAAGTGCGGCAGAGTCAGCAGGGCCACAACCGTTCCGACGACGGCGACATGCACCGACTGGCCCTGAAGTTGGATTTCCGGGCGCGCGGAGCGAGCCCTTGCCTTTCTTCGGCACGAAGGTTCTGTCGAAGACTTGGGCGAGGAGGGGCCACAATCGTCCGACGACGGCGGCGCCTTGCTCCATGTGGCCCTCGTGAACCATTTTGTGGGGCGCGCGGAGCGCGCCCTTGCAAGGCACGACGGTTCCGTCGAGGAAGTGGACGACGTCGTCGGACTGCAGGAACTTGTCGCCACTCGCCGTGTAGCAGGTTGGTCCGCGTTTCCGTGCGTTCCGTGGGTTCCGTGGCTCGTGGACGTCGTCGGACTGCAGGAACCCCTTGGAAGTGAGGTTGCGCGAAGCCTCGCCGACGCCGCGCCCTACGACGCCCGCGCTCCGCCCATCGTACGCGCATCCCACTCGCGCGCCGTGGCAAGGCCGCGCGCCGCCTGCCGGTCGTCCGGGTTGCGGCCGAGGACGAGCTCGAATGCGCGCTGCGCCACGTCGAGGAGGTGCGAGCGCGACGGCAGCCCTTCCGCCGGCATATAGACGCCTACGCCGGGGAACGCGAAGCCGAGCTTCACGGCCGCCATGGCGAGGCAGGCTTGGCCCTTCAGGTAGTGCGCCTCGACCCAACCGGGCTCCTCGCGCGCGACACGCTCGGCGTCGAAGGCGGCGGCGAGGTAGTTGCCGAGGGCGAAGCGGGCGTGGCCGCGGCGCAGCAGCCGCTCCATGGAGACGCCCTCGCGGTGCATCTCGGCGTGGACCTCGGAGAGTGCCGCGAAGGCGGCCGCGTAGTCCAGGTCATCGGAGGGCAGCAGGCGCCGCGTCTCCAATGTGTTCGCCATGGGCGGGAGTCGGCCCTTCCCGGCTTGAACGGCTTCGGGTCGCGGCACGGCCGTTGCCGCTGCATCGGCCCCGCGTCCCCTGCACGGTGGCGGGGTTTCCGCCAGAACCGCGGAATCGTTCCAACGGCTGGGGCCCGGCCGTGGATTCGAAGTGGGTTTCCGTGGCAAAAGGGCTCATGACCCGGCACCGGGTTGCCGCGGCCGTGCGCACCCGTCCGTTCGGCCCCGGCAAGGTCTCGGTCCCCGTCCTCGGACAGGGCACGTGGCGCCTGCGCCGGCCCGCCGAGGCCGCCCAGGCCCTCGAGGAAGGGCTGCGCCTGGGCATGACGCACGTGGACACCGCCGAGATGTACGAGCGCGACTCCGGCAGCGAGACGATCCTCGGTCCCATCGTGCACCAGCACCGCGACGCCATGTTCCTTGCCAGCAAGGTGCTGCCGCAGAACGCGACGCTGCGCGGCACGAAGTCGGCGTGCAAGGACTCCCTCGTCCGGCTGCAGACCGACCGCTTGGACCTCTACTACCTGCACTGGCCGGGTGCCGTGCCCGTCGCCGAGACGATGCGCGCCATGCTGGAGCTGCGGGATGCGGGCTGGATCCGCCACGTCGGCGTCTCGAACTTCGACGTGGCCGAGCTCGAGGAGGCGAAGGCAGCGCTCGGGCCGGGTGTCCTTGCGGCCAACCAGGTGCGCTACCACCTCGAGGACCGCGAAGTGGAGGGCGAGGTGCTGCCGTGGTGCCGCAAGAACGGTGTCGCCGTCGTGGCCTACTCGCCGTTCGGCGCCGGACGGTGGATCAAGGACAGGGCCCGGCTGGCGGCGCTCGAAGGTGTCGCCCGCGAGGCCGGCAAGACGGCGCGCCAGGTCGCCCTGGCGTTCCTCACGCGCGACCCGCAGGTCTTCGCCATCCCGAAGGCGGAGTCGCTTGCGCACCTGCGGGAGAACGCCGGCGGCGACTTCGAGCTGTCCCAGGACGCCGCCGCACGCATCGACGCCGCCTTCGTGCCTGGCCTACGGACCGCTTGAGGGCGGCTCGAGCGTCTCCTTGCGCACGCTGTACATGCGCATCGACATGGAGATCGCGATTCCGGCGAGGCCGGCCACGACGAACAACAGGCCCACGGCACCGAGGACGACGAGGGCGGGGATGGCCACGAACGAGACGCCGACCCATCCCGCCATGCCGAGGATGATGCCGAGCCCCAGGAGGACCAGGACGACGGCGCAGGCGAAGATCGCCCACGCGGTCCCGTGCCGCATCAGAACAGCAAGCCCAGCGACGACAGCTCGGCCGTGATCTTGTCCACGGCCTCCTCGGCGTCTTCCTTCTTGCGGGCACCCGTGCAGACGAGCTTGCCGGAGCCGAAGATGAGGACCACGACCTTGGGGTCGGTGAGGCGGTACACGAGGCCGGGGAACTGCTCGGGCTCGTACTCCACGTTCTCCAGGCCGAGGCCGATCGCGATGGCGTTGAGGTTGAGTTCGGCGCCGAGGTCGGAGGTGGCGACGATGTTCTGGATGGTGATCTCCGGGTCGTCGATGGTCTCGAAGCCGTGCGCACGCAGCTGGTCGCAGACGATGCCGACCGCCGTGTGGACCTCCTCGATGGACTTGGCGCCGGTGCAGACGACCTTGCCGCTGCGGAAGATGAGGGCGGCCGTCTTGGGCTCGGGCACGCGGAAGACGAGGCCGGGGAACTGCTCGGGCTCGTACTCGGCGTTGCTGAACGTCGCACTGATGGCGTTCAGGTCGAGCTCCTCGCCGATGGAGGTGCTCGCGACGACGTTCTGGATGTGGATGACGGCCATTGCTTGCGTCCTGCCCTTTAAATGAGCAACCATGCCAAAGCGAGCCACTATTTAAAGCGTGGCGGCGCACAAAAAGGCCTTTATCTGAGCCTTATGAACGGCGGGCAGGGTTTATCAATGACGAAATGCGGCGGCGCTGTCCGTTTCAGTCCCCCTCCCCGCACCTTTATTGTCACCGGGTCTGTGACCAGACCATGGAGAGCGAGGAGGACGGAGCACCCTCCACCGGCACGACCACGCAAAGCGCCGGCGAAACCCCCGCCACTCCCGTGACGGACGCGCGCCGGGTCGTCCTCCGCCAGCACACCTTGCGGGACCGCATCGTGGAGCATCTGCGCGCCACACAGACCGACTCTATCAGCGGCATCGCCCGGCTCCTTGCCGCCACTGGCCACGCCCCCGTCCACCGCCTCACCGTGGCGGGCTACCTGCAGGCCATGGCGGAGGCCGGCATCCTGCGGGAGCTCGACCGTCCGCCCAGCAAGCTCTACCAACTGCAGAACCCGGAGTCGCACTGGTCGCTGCACCAGCGCGTCCACCGCATCCTGCAGGAGTCGCCCATCTCCGACGCGGACCGGTGCCGCCTCGCCCTCGCCGTCCTGCAGCGCCTCCTCGGACGCCCAATCTTCCAGGCGGAACTCCACCACGCAGGTTTCCACGACGTACCCGGCGGCATCGAGCGCACCGTGGTGGGCGACGCCGTGCGCCGCGGCTACCGCGACCTGTTCACGCGACGCGCCAGCCCCCGCATCGACGTCCCGGCCCGCGACCCGCTCCTCGCCCTGCCCGAGACGGACCCCCTGCTGACGAACCCCGCCGTCGAGGAGACGATCCGCAAGGTCCTCGTCCGGGCGACGGCCGCCGAGCACCTCGTGGCGGAGCGCCCCGCCGGCCCGCAGCAGGCGCAGCTCGACCTCGGAGGCGCCCCGTGACGCCCCTGGAGCGCGAGGTCCTCGCCACGATCGAGCCCGACGCCGCCGAGGAGGGTGCGATGAAGGCAGACGCCGAAGCGCTGCAGGCCGCCGCCGACCGCCGCCTCGCCGCGTTGCGTGTCCCCGGCCAGGCGACGGTGCAGGGCTCGGTCGCGAAGGGAACGTGGCTGCGCGGCGCCGGCGACGTCGATCTCTTCCTTCTCCTCGACCCCGCCGTGCCGGAGGCCCGCCTCGAATCCATCGCGGAGGAGGTCGGGAAAGGTGTGCTCTCCGGCGTCCACAAGCGTTACGCGCAGCACCCGTACCTCATGGGGACCTTCCGCGGCCGCACCGTGGACCTCGTCCCGGCCTACCGCGTCGCCGCCCCCGGCGCCCGCATGAGCGCCGTCGACCGGACACCTTTCCATACGGAATGGGTGCGCTCCCGTCTCGACGGCGCCGCACGCGGCGAGGCGCGCATCCTCAAGCAGTGGCTGAAAGGGGTCGGTGCCTATGGCGCGCAGACGGCGGTGGGCGGTGTCAGCGGTTACCTCGCCGAGGTCCTCGTCGCTTGGGCTGGCTCCTTCGCGGCCGTCGTGTCGTGGCTCGCAGCCGACGCCAAGCCGCGCCGCATCGCCCTCGGCCCCGACCAGGTCGCTGACGAGGTGTCGCCGCTCGTGGTCGTGGACCCCGTCGATCCCGCCCGCAACTGTGCCGCCGCGGTGCAGGACGAGACGCTGTCGCGCGCGGTCGTGGCCTCGCGGGCCTACCTGGCGTCGCCGGACCGGCGCTTCTTCTTCCCGGCACCCCCCCGCGCCGAGCCCAAGGCCGGCCTGCAGGCGGCCCTTGCCGCGCGCCGCGAGGCATGGCTTGGCATCCTCCTCCGGCCGCGCACCGACCGCCTCGACATCGTCTTCCCGCAATTCCAGAAGGGGGCCCGCGCGTTCTCCGCCGCCCTCGGCCAAGCGGGCTTCCCGGTGCGCCGGATGTC
>JBHEMF010000048.1:0-9161 GCA_046352665.1 Thermoplasmatota archaeon | reverse complement strand
GCTCGTCGTCGATGAGGACGTAACGGCCTTCCTTGAGCTCGCGGATCTCCGCCTGCTCCTTCATGGGGCCGGGCAGGCAAAGAGGTTGATAAAGGGTTCCGGGGCGTTTGGAAGTGGCAGGGCAGCACTCGCGTGTGGACGGCTGAGGAGGCCGCACTCGCGTGTGGGCGGCTTGGGAAACCGGGAATCCTGGAAAACGGGAATTTTGAAAATTTCCTCGTCTCCAGTCTTCCTCGGTTCCCAAGCCGCCCACACTTTGGCCAGCACGTTGGACTGAACGCGAAGCAAACGCCCAAATGGCACCCGTCCGCATGCTTGCCATGACCGACGCGCGCCTCGCAGAGCCGGCGCCAGGTCCGCCCCCCAGCGAAGGGGGCCTGCGGCGCGAGCTGAACCTTTTCGGCGCCGTGTCGATGATCGTCGGCATCGTGATCGGCTCCGGCATATTCCTGGGGGTGAACCGTGTCGCCGCCGGCGCCGGCTCGCCTTGGCTCATCGCGTTGGCGTGGCTCATCGGCGGAGCGCTCACCTTGATGGGTGCCCTCACCTACGCAGAGCTCGGAGTGATGTTCCCCCGCGCCGGCGGCGCCTACGTCTTCATCCGCGAGAGCCTCGGCCGGCTGCCCGCGTTCCTCCTCGGCTGGACCGCGTTCACCGTGAACCTTGCCGGCTCCGCGGCGGCCCTCGCCGTCATCTTCGCGACACAATTGAACGCCCTCAAACCGTTCGGCTTCGGCCACGTCCTCTTCGTCGGTGCCGGCTGCGGCGCTGCCGACCCCGAATGCCTGAACGCCCTCGGATTCCACTTCGCCTTCGGGACCGTGAAGCTCACGGCGGCCTGCCTCGTCCTCCTTGTTGCGACCCTCAACTGGTTCGGCCTGCGCCTGGGCGGCAACGTGCAGAAGAGCTTCACGGTCCTGAAGGGGGTCCTCATGGTCTTCCTCGCCGTGGCCGCCCTCGCCTACGCCGGGCCCAGCACGACGCCGCAGGCCGGCTGGTTCGAGGATGCCCAGGTCGCAGGCACGCAGACGGCGGGGGGCGCAAGCCTTGCTGCGTTCCTCGGTGTGGCGATGGTGCAGGTCTTCTTCGCCTACGACGGCTGGACGAACGTCGTGACGGTCGGCTCCGAGATCAAGGACCCTGCCCGCATCCTGCCGCGCGCGATGCTCCTCGGTGTGGCCGGTGTGGCTCTCCTCTACCTCCTCGTCTCGTTCGGCTACCTGCACGTGCTGGGCTTCGCAGGGTTCGCCACGTCGGGCAAGACGGTGGCAAGCGACACGGCGCGCGTCCTCTTTGGCCATGCCGGCGAAGGCCTCGTCGCCGCCGTCATCCTGGTGTCCGTGCTGGGCAGCCTCAACGGCATCACGATCTCCGGGCCAAGGTTCTACTACGCCATGGCGCGCGACCGCCTGTTCCCCGCCATGTTCGGCAAGGTGAACCGACACCACGTGCCCGGCCACTCGATCTGGGTCCAGGCGGCACTCGCCATCGTCTTCCTCACGTTCCTCAACTTCGACCAGCTCATCGGGAACGTCGTCTTCGTCTCCTTCTTCTTCTACTCGCTTGCCGCCGTGGGCCTCATCGTGCTGCGCCGCACGCGCCCCGATTTGCCGCGCCCGTACAAGGTCCCCGGATATCCTGTGGTGCCGATCCTCTACGTCGTCGCGAGCCTTGCCTTCGCAGGGTACCAGCTCTGGCTCGCCATCACCGACTTCGCGACCGCCGGCTACCTCCTGGCCGGGCTCGCCATCGTGGCGTGCGGCGTCCCGCTCTACTATTACTTCCGCGCCCGCGGCGCCGGGTCCGACTGAATCGGCGTGGCCAACGGTCTTGAGCCGCGGCGGGCTTGCGGCCGCGTGGGCATCGCGGCTCTCAAGAAGCTCCTGCCGACACGGCCGTTCGACCCGGCGGAGCTCCACGGCAAGACCGTCGCGGTCGATGCGGACAACCTCATCTGGTCCTTCGCCACGGCGCTCGCGTCCTCCGGCGAGTTCCCGACGGCGCCGGACGGCCGGCCCGTCACCCACCTCTACGGCCTCGTTGCGCGCCTTACGCAGTACGCCAAATGGGGCGCGCGCAGCGTCTGGGTCTTCGACGGCGTGCAGCCGGACCTCAAGGAGGCGACACTCGTCGGCCGCGCCGAGCGCATCGAGGCCGCCCGCGCCGCCGGCGACAACCCGCAGGCGATGGTGATGGTGGGCGAGGAGGAGTTGGCCGAATGCCGCGAGCTCCTCGACCTCGTCGGCCTGCCTTGGATCGTTGCGCCCGGCGAGTCCGACGCACAGTGCGCACACCTGGCGCGCTCCGGGAACGCGTGGGCGGCGGTCACGCAGGACTGGGACATCGCCCTCTTCGGAGCCCCCCGCACGGTGCGCAACCTCACCCTCAGCAAGACGCGCACGCCGGAGCTCCTCGACCTCAATGCGGCGCTCGCGGCGGCCGGACTCACGCGCGAGCAGCTCGTCGATGCCGCCATCCTCATCGGCACCGACTACAACGAAGGTGTCCGTGGCATCGGCCCCGTGAAGGCCCATTCCCTCGTGAAGCGCCACGGCGACCTGCACGCCGCCCTCGCGGCCCTCGCCGTGAAGATGCCGACGGCGGACCGTGTGCGCGGCCTCTTCCTCGACCACCCCATCGACACCAGGTTCACGCCGCGGTTCGGCAAGGCGGACGAGGCGGGACTGCACCGGTTCCTCGCCTCGCGGGGTGTTGCGGCCAAGCGCGGCGACGACCTCATTGCGGCCATGCGCGCCGCGGGCAAGCCTTGACGATCAGGCGTGCAGCCAGACGCCGCGGTCCGCCGCCTCGATGCGCACGAAGCCGAACCTCTCGAACTGCACGACGCGCCCGACCTCCGCCGTCGCGGCCGCTTCGACGAAGCCGCGCACCTCGTGCAGCGGCGGCACCTCGATCTCGGCCGGCCCGGCGTCGGCGCCCCCCTCCTCCGTCTCGGCCTCGCCCTCGGCGGCGACGAACTCGGGCTTGAGGACCGTGAAAGGCCGGGCAGCGCTGCGCGGCAGCCACTGCACGATGGCGAGGCTGCGGTCCATGTCGTGGCTGGTGAAATGCCCCAGGCCTCCCGCCAACTCGACGTTGCCGAGGTCCTTGAGGCGCAGGCGAGGTGCGAGGTCGGACTTGGCGACGACGACGTCCGTCTCGGCGGCAAGGACGCGGTGGCCAGCCTCCGGTCTTCCGGGCAGGAGGAGCGGGCGCGCCTCGCGGCCGGCGATGCCTTCGACGCGCAACGGCTGCGGGTCGGGCACGAAGAAGTAACGGTGGGCCTTGGGCTCCACGGCCTTGGCGTCCTCGGCGTCGAGGTTCGCGAGGCTCACGGCGATGTCCTTCTCCGTGAGCCCCAAGCCGACCCAGAACGCTCGCAACGCCGTCGGGTCGTAGCCGCGCCGGCGCAGCGCCGCAAGCGTCGGCAAGCGCGGGTCGTCCCAGCCCGTGAATTTCCCCGCCTCGATGGCGCGGCGCATGATACTCGTGCTGAACTTGCCGAACTCGTGCACGGAGACGCGGCCCCAGTAGAGCGTCTCGGGGTACATCCACCCCATGTGCTGGTACAGGAACGTCTGCTTGCGCGTCGAGTCCATGAGGTCCTTGCCGCGGACGACGTGGGTGACACCCTGCAAGTGGTCCTCGATGGCGGACTGGAAGTCGAGGAGCGGCCAGGCGTGGTGGCGCGGGATCTCGCGCAGCCGCTCGCGCGGGTGCACGGCGTCTGCGGCCACCACGCGGAACGCCGTCCAGTCCCGCAGCGCCACGTTGCGGTGCTTGATATCGGTCTTCACGCGCAGCACGGCGCCGCCCTTGGGGGTGCGCCCGTCCACCATGGCTTGGAAGGCTGCCAGGTTCGCCTCTGGGCTTGCGTCGCGGTGCGGGCATGGCTCGCCGCGCTCCTTCATGCCGCGCCAGGCCTCGGCGTCGCAGGAGCACACGTAGCCGCCGCCGGCTTTCATGAGGTCTCGCGCGGCCTCTTGGTAGATTGCGATGCGGTCGCTTGCGACGACGATGCGCGTGGGTTGCGTGCCCGTGAGCCAACCGAAGTCCGCCTTCACCATCTCGTAGCCGTTCCAGCCGCGCGCTGCGTCCATGAGCGGCGGCTTCACCTGCGGGTCGGTGTCGTCGAAGCGCAGGATGAGGTCGGCATCGTACACGCGCTGGTACTCGGCGAGGAGGGAGACGCCGCGGCTGTGCCCGAAGGAGAGCGGCCCGTTCGGGTTGGGCGCGAACCGCATCACGACCTTGCCCTTCACGTTGGGGAGCTCCTTCAGTCCGGTGCGCTTCTCTTTCTTCTGCGCCTCCAGCATGTCGGGGGCCTCGGCGGCGAGTGCTGCCTTCTGCGCCTCCAATCCCATCGCGTTCACGGCGGCGCCGGCGGCTTCGAGGGCGGCGGCCACGGCGCGGGGGTCGCTGCGGAACTCGGGGTGCCCGCCCATCACACGCCCGACGAGGCCTTTTGGCTCGCACTTGCCGCCGTGCTGGACGGCGTTCTGCAGGCAGATGCGGCGCGCCAGGTCCTCCAGGGTGGGCACGGGTTGCGCGACGGAGGAGTGATTGATAAAGATGGAGCGAAGGATGAACGAAGCCGCTTGCAGGATGATGGCGCTTCATGGATGATGCTTGTTCATGCGCAAGGTTCTGCCCCGCGCTGGTATTCTCCAGGTGCAACGGGTTCGTAACGACGGCCGCGTCAAGGGGTTCCTGCAGTCCGACGACGGCGACGCCTTCCACCGAACCGTCCACCCGAAACAAGCCAAGGGCGCGCTTAGCGCGCCCCTAGAACGGCTTCATGAGGACTCCGTCGGCCACGGCGCCGTCGCCACAACGGAGGTCCTGCGGTTTGGACGACGTGTAGCATGACTTTCCTCGAAATTTGCAGACGGAAAGCGGTGGCCTTGAGCAATGGAGAAGATTCGATTGCGGATTTGTTGGCGGGTTCGCTGCTTCATTGCGGCCCCATCATCTCGTCCGCCAACGATATCCCTTAAGCGCCGCCTGGCCTGCGGGCGATGTCCATGGATGCAGTGCTCCTTGCCGGCGGCTACGGCACCCGGCTCCGCCCCCTCACCTACACGCGCCCCAAGCCACTCCTGCCTGTGGCTGGCCGGCCCATGGTGGAGTGGGTCCTCGACCGCATGCCCAACGAGGTGCAGCGCGTCATCGTCGCCGTGAACTGGAAGGCGCAGGCACTCGGCAACTACCTGCGCGAACGGCCGGCGAAGAAGGGCCAGCGCTTCGACTTCGTGGTCGTGCGCGAGGAGGAGCCCCTCGGCACCGCGGGTGCCGTCAAGAACTGCGCCGGCTACATCCGGAGCAAGGACTTCCTCGTCCTCAACGCCGACATCGTGAGCGCCATGGACGTGGGTGCCCTCATCGCGGCGCACCGCAGCCACGGCGGGTCCGCCACGATCAGCCTCAAGGAGGTCGAGCCCGAGCAGGTCGTCCACTACGGCGTCGTGGAGCCTGCCGGTGCAGCAGCCCCCGACGCCGCCATCCCCGTGCGCGGCTTCGTGGAGAAGCCCAAGACCCCTGACCTTGCGCCTAGCCGGCTCATCAACGCCGGTGCCGCCGTCCTGCAGCGGAGCGTGCTCGACCTCGTCCCCGCCGGCCGCCTGGTCTCCATGGAGAAGGAGATCTTCCCTCAGCTTCTGCCCCGCGGCTTCTGGGGCCTGCCGTTCCAGGGCCACTGGGTGGATGTCGGCGACCCCGACCGCCTACGCGCGGCCAGCCAGGCCCTGGACCCCGCCTTCAGGGCCGGGCCGGGGTCGCGCATCGCCGCCGATGCGACCTTCACGGACTCCATGGCAGGCGCCGGCTGCTTCGTGGCACCCGAGGCCGTGGTCGAGCGCTGCGTCCTGGGCGACCAGGTCACCGTGCGCGGCGGCGTCCGGCTGCGCGACTGTGTGGTGGGCGACGGCGAGACGGTCTCCCAGGACGCCTCCGGCGCCCGGGTCTGGACGCGGCCCGTACCAGAGGGCTATCCCCGCCAGCAGGTCGGCAACGCCCTCACCGCGTAGGCTGCGTGTGGGCGGCCTCGGAAAACAGTGAAGACCGGAAGCGAGAACAAGATTGCACCTCGTTTCCTCGTTTCCAGTCTTCCTGGGCTCAGAAGGCCGCCCACACGAGCGACACGACAGGCGAGGCACGACGCGGACCATCCGTCCGCGCACCTCAAGCCCAGGGCGAGCGCAATGCAAGGCCATGATTGTGGACGCGACCGTCCGCGCGGAGCGGCATGAGCTCCTCCGCCTGGCGAAGGCCTTCGACGGCATGGGTGGAGCCATCCATGAGGGCCGCGGCATCACGGTCTCCGACCTCGAGGAAGCGGAGCGGGCTGCCCGCGAGGTCTGGCCGACCGACGGGCCCGCCGGCCTCTCGCTCACGTTGCATGGCGCCTGCGATGCACTCCTCGTCTGGGCACCCGACGCAGCGCAGGGCGACCGGGTGGCCCTCGGGTACGTGCAGCGCGCGACCTACGCCGTCGCCAAGGCGCTCCGTACCCATGCCACCATCGCAGGCGAGGCCGCCCCGCCCATGCCGCGCGTCGAGGAGCAGATCGAGAGGCTGGACGCCGCCTACGCCCGCTACGCCCCACATCCGGCGCTGGACCTCCTGCCCAAGGATTTCCGTTGACTCCGTGACCGTACCCTAATCGTGGTGACCGTGCGCCTTGTGCTTGTGGCCGTGACGGGGTTCGCCCAGCCCCAGTAGCGGAAGGACGTCTTTGCCCCCGTGATGGATCTCTTTGGTTGCTTTAGCCTCTGGCTGCAGCACCGGCGCCGATCGGGGTTGGACCTTCTCCACGCTAGGCGCCTTGGCTGGGCCCGCGTCCGGCGTTGGTATGGGGTCGGCCGCGGGCGCCCAGGCGTGCGCGGCCACGAACGGCTCGGCGGCGGCCGGTGCGGCCCGGTGCCATGGCAGGTAGTGGCCGAAGGCGACCAAGGCAAGAAGGAGCGCCACCGCGGCGGCAACGGTCACTGCCACGCGGAGGGCGGCCACGAGGCCTTTTCTGCGCGTCATCCGGGTTAGGGCTTGCGGAGGAGGTCGGCAGGGAGGCGGGCTCACGCCCGGGCGGGCCGGGGCCGTAGCGCCACGGCCCAGAAGGCGGCCATGTAGAGCGCGAACAGCACCCACCCTAGGTTGGCGTGCACCGTCTGCAGGGTGGCAGGACCCCAGGCTACACCCACGCGGGCCAAGGCCACGAGCCGGACGAGGTTCAAGACCCAGAGGCCCGCGACGCCTGCCGCCACGAGGGTCATTGCGCGGCGGGGGGCGAGCCGCTCGCTCCAGGCGTGGTGCATGACGATGCCGGCAAAGAGCACGATCGGGTAGAGGCCGGCGCAGACGAGCCCCACGCCAAGGCTGAGGGTGCCACGCGCGGTCGGGACGAGCATCGTCGAGCCCACGACGTGCGTCGGCGTCCCGAGGAGTCGGAGGCCGGCAGCGGTGGGCTGGACGACGGCGAAGCCGACGAAGGGCCCCAAGGCGGTGGCCCCGGCACCGGACGAGACAGCTGCGTTCAGGGCAAAGAGCGAGAGCGGGGCCAGGAGGAGAGGGAATGACCAGCCGACGAGGGTCGCGACCCGGACGGCGCCGCACCGCCTGTCCAGGTAGGGGGCCGCAGCGACCAGAATCGCTCCATAGGCCGCAAGCGCCATCTCGGGGGGACCCAGGTTCGAGCGGCGGACGACGTTGTAGGCAACGACGCCCGTCGCGATGGCGCCGCCCAGCAGCGCAAGCAACCGTGCGCGGAGCCGCCCGGCCGTGGCTGCCGGCAGGGCCGCGGGTCGGCGGAGGGCGAGGAAGAGGAGGGCAAGGCCCGCGGTCAAAGCGACGGCTCCGGCGGCTGGGGACTCGTGGGGCATCACCCCGACGAGGACCAGCGTGCCGTAGCCCGCCAGCATGAGGCCGAGGGGGATGCGCACGGTGCCTCCGCTCACTTCTTGCGGCGCACGAAGGCGTAAGCCAGGAGGCCGCAGCTTGCAGCGAGGCCTACGGCGACGGCCGTCGGGAATTCGGGGATGGCCGAGGCCTCGACGACGGGGCATTCCTGCGATTCGCGGTCGCCGTAGAGGGCCGTCACGGCGTAGGTGTAGGCGGAGCCCGCCGTGGTGTTCGTGTCCGTGTAGCTCGTCTCGTTGGCGCTCACGGTGGCAAGGAGCTGGAAGTCGCCGTCCGCGTCAAGCCGGTACACGTTCGTGCCGTCGGAGCCGGGGGCCGCCGTGAAGCCAATCGTGATGCTGCCGTCGGCGTTGGCCGTCGCGGACACGTCCGAGGGGCATTCGAGGGCGGGCGGCGGCGGGGGCGGAGGCGTCGAGGCGCACGGCTCGACCCAGAACATCTTGGCCTTGGCGAAGTGGTCCTCGTCGCCGCCGGGATGGCCCGTGCTGGAGAACGCCTCGACGCGGTAGTGGCCGGCATCCAGCGTGAAGGGGCCTTCGAGGAAGTGCGAGCCCGTGCCGTCGGCCTCGGCCGTACCCGTCCATGGCGCCGTGAGGACCAGCGTGCGGTCGCCGGTCGGCGGCCAGGTGGTGAACTCCAGGATGCCCGACGTGTCGGCCATGTTGAAGCCCTCGATGAAGAGGTCGTCGCAGTCCACGTGTGGCTGGTTGCGCTGCGACGGCTCGGTGTTCGCTCCGTCGTGCACCTTGATGGTGCCCATGTTGGTGTCCGTGCCGGTTGCTACGGGCGTCTGGATCGCGAAGGCGGTGGCGATGAGCAGGGCAAAGGCGAGGCGGGTGGGGTTGGACATATGACGTCTCCTGTCGTTTTGGGGAAGGCGGGGAAGGGTGGGGAGGGATCACTTCTTTCGGCGCACGAAGGCGTAGGCGAGGAGGCCGCAGCCGGCGGCCAGGCCCACGGCGAGGGCGGTGGGGAACTCGGGGATGGCGCTTACATCGACGGTGGCGCAAGCGGTGGACTCCACGTCGCCCACGGCCGTCACCTTGTACGTGTAAGCGGTGCCCGCGGTGGTGGTGGTGTCCGTGTAGCCCATGACGCCGCCCGGGATCGTGGCGAGGAGCTCGAGGTCGCCGCTCCCTTCGGCACGGTACACGTTCGTGGCGTTGGCGCCGGGCGCCGGCGTGAACGAGAGTGTCACTGTGCCTTCGGCGTTCGCGGTCGCGGCAAGGTCGGTGGGGCAGGGCATCTCC
>JBHEMF010000047.1:4569-9267 GCA_046352665.1 Thermoplasmatota archaeon | reverse complement strand
ATCTTGGCCTCGTCGACGAACATCGCGACGAACTGGCGGCTGCGCGCGTACGCGGTGTGGATCTTCTTGATCACCAGGGTCTTGTTCAGGCCCTGGGCGACGGTGGTGCGCGCGAGGAACACCTCGGCCATCACAAGGACGTGCGGCCAGCCGCGGATCGGGTCCGAGAACCAGCTCACCGGGTGCAGCGCGCAGTCGGACTTGTCGCCCGGCGCCTGCCCGGTGCTGGAGCCGTCGAAGCCCCAGCGCGGCAGTTCCTCGAGTTTCTTCACTTCGTCCAGCTCGAGGACCTTCGTCTTGCTGCGCAGCTTCTGTGTCGGCTGCGTACCGTCCATCCAGATGTACTCGGCGAATACGACCATGTCAGGCACCCCTCCGGGGTTGGTCCCCAGGAGAAGCCATCACGAGATAAGGATTCAGTTGCACCGGAAATGAACCTTTTGCATAGCCAAAAGCGTCCAAAATACGGAGAGATAGGTTCAATCGTTCCGTCTCACTGACGGAAGCGATGCAAAGTGGGACACCCGTTCCAAAAGCCGGCCTCGACGCCACCGACCACGCGCTGCTCGTGGAGCTCGTGCGCGACGGCCGGGCGAGCCACCGTGACCTCGCCGAGCGCACCGGCCACAGCCTCGCCACCGTGAACCGGCGCGTGCGGGCCTTGGAGGCGGGCGGCGCCATCCGCGGCTACGCGGCCCTCCTCGACCCGGCCAAGTGCGGGTGGGGCCTCACGGCCATCATCGGCCTCAGGATCGAGAAGGGCCACGTGCGGCGCGTGCACGAGGAGATCGCGAAGGACCCGCGCATCTTCGGTGTCTATGACATCACGGGGGAGTGGGACGGCATGGTGCTCGTGCGACTGCGGGACCGGGAGGACTTGGACGATCTCGTGAAGGGGACGTTGAGCCTCGAGCACATCCAGCGCACTACGACGATGGTCGTGCTGAGGACGGTGCTGGAGAAGGCCGTGGCTGCGCCGCCGGAATGAAGCGATGGAACGCCTGCGAATTGCAATGCAATCAGCGTGTTCGAAACAAATGCTTCCAAAGGCCTGCAGTCCGACGACGTCCACGAGCCACGGAACCCACGGAACGCACGGAACGCGGACCAACCTGCTACACGGCGAGTAGCGCCAGGTTCCTGCAGTCCGACGACGTCGTCCACTTCTTCGCCCGAACCCGTCATCCCGAAAGGCGCGCGAGGCGCGCCCCCCGAAAAATGCCGAGAGGGGCCAGCCGCAGCACGTCGCCCTCGTCGGAACTGGCGTGGCCCGGTCGACTCAGTCTGCGTTACGAACTTGGTTTCGGCTCCATGACGCCGAGACCGCAAGCAGAGACGTCAGATTCTTGGATGACAAGTGCAAATCAGGACAGCGAGAACTGAAGTCATTTTCAGTGGGCTCAGTGCGTTCAGTGGTTAGGTGCTCGAAGCAGGCAAATCAGATGCCGTCGAGGTAACTCAGCCCGTCACGACCTGCACGCCCTCCTTGTCCGCCACGTACACCGCGTGGCAGAGGCCGAGGAAGAGGCCGCAGGAGACCACACCCGGGTACGTCTCGATGCGGACCTCGAGGCGCTCCGGGTCCTCGATGCGGGGCCAGCGCGCGTCCAGGATGACGTTGCCGTTGTCGGTCGCGACAGGCCGTCCCGTCGCATCGGCGCGCAGCCGCACCACCGCCCCCATCTCCTCGAGAAACTGCTGCACGGGCCGCTTGCCGAAGTCGAGGACCTCCACCGGTAGCGCGAACGTGGAGCCGAGGTGCTCGACGCGTTTGGCTGCGTCCGCCACGACGACCATGCGGCGGCTGGCGCGCGCCACGATCTTCTCGCGGGTGAGCGCTCCGCCGCCGCCCTTGATGAGCCGGAGGCGCGGGTCGAATTCGTCGGCGCCGTCCACGGTGAGGTCAAGGCGCGGATGGGAATCCAGGGTCGAGAGCGGGATGCCGAGGCGCAACGCAAGCTCCTGCGAGGCGCGGCTCGTGGGCACACCCACGATGTCGAGGCCGCCTTCGGCGACACCGCGGCCGAGGGCCTCGATCGTGTAGCGCACCGTGGAGCCCGTGCCGAGCCCGACGGCCATGCCGGAGCGCACGAGGGCGGCTGCGGCCTCGCCGGCCTGGCGCTTGAGTGCCTCGCGGTCCACGGCCCCGGGAACGCGTCGCGGCGAAAAACCCCGCCGTGCTAGTGGCGCAGGTCGGTGGGGAGGCCCGCGTCCTCCAGGATGCGGCGCCGGTTCACCTTGTACTCGGGCTCCGTGATGCTCTTGCGGGCCCGCATCCGCTCCAGTCGGCGCAGCCGCTCGATGGTGGTGCCGCCCTCCTCGACGGGATCCGCCATGCGGGGGTCGCGGACGATGCGGGCGCGGCGGAAGGTGCGCTGCGGGATGGCGAGCCGGACCGCCTCCTGGAATCCGCTTGCCGCCGCCTTGCGCGCCCCCGTGAGGACGAAGGGCTCGTACGAATGCAGGGTCAGGGTCGCGTCGTCCACGCCGGCCTCCACGTCCACGCGCGTGACGTCGTCGAGGTCCCACTCCTGCACGTGCCGGCGCAGCAGGCCCTTCGAGACGAAGAGGATGCGCCGGTCCGTCGCCGCAAGGACGCCACGCCGGCCGCCGCTTGCGCCGTCCATCGCGAACCGGATGGACTCGCCCTCGGACAGCATGGGCGTGAGGGCGTCGAGTTCGCGGCGGTTCACGAAACGGTCGAGCTCGCCGAGCCCGGGGGCGGTCGTCATTCCATTCCGTTGAGCCCAGAGGTTGGTGATACGGCTTCCGGATTGGTTCCGCCTTCGCGGGCAAGGAACGCCCGGCCGTCGCGGCGACCCTGCGCTATGGCCTGCCGGATGACCTCCATGTCGCGGCTGAGCCGGTGCAGGCCGGTGGGGCGGTTGGGGCGGACGATGCGGACCCGCACGCCTGCGGGCGGCGACTCTGCCCAGGCGACGGCCTCGCGCTTCACGGCGTCGTGGCGCAGGATGCCGTCGCGCAGGGCCGGGAAACGCCGCGCCGTCATCTTGGCGAGGACGGGGTTGTCGCGCCGGGCGTCGCCGGCGAAGGCGTTCAGCACCACGGTGACGTTCGTGTGGCCGTCCGCGGCCGCCTTGCGCACGGGGATGGGGTCCGTGATTCCGCCGTCCAGGTAGAGGGCGCCGCCCACGGGGACCGGCGCGCCCGACGCGAACGGCAGCCGTCCCGTCGCCTTCAGCCACGACAGCGCGTCGCCTTCGCGCAGGTCCTGGTAGTGGGCTTGACCGGTGCGGACGTCGGACGCCGTCACAATGACCGGGTGCGGGCTGCGGCCGAGGGCGGCGAGGTCAAGCGGATGCTCGTGGGCATAGACCCGGTCGATGAGGCCGTCGTGGTCGAGGAGCGGGCCGCGCCGCAGAACGAAGCGCGAGTAGCTAAGGATCCCGGGGTCGCGGGCATAGGCCCACGTGCCTTCGGCGTAAACGGCCTGGCCTGCCGAATACCAAGCCGCAAGCGCGCCGCCGGCGGAGGCGCCATAGACGGCCGACCACGGCCGGAAACCCGCCTCCTCGAATGCCGACAGGACACCGTTGGCGTACGCCGCCTTCATGCCGCCGCCCTCCACGACCAGGGCGCGGCGCAGGGCGGGCACGCGCCCCCATTGCCGCCGGAGGGGAAAGCGCTGGCGAAGACGCGCGCCACCAAAGCCCTCAAGGGGCGCCGGGCATCGCCGCCTGCCGTGCCCTGGCCGACCCCTGCAGGCGAGGCGTTCCGCCACTACTGGCTTGCTCTCCCTTTGCTCGGCCTCGCCCTCGTCGCGGTGCTGGTAGCCTACGTGGTCGAGCTTGTCGCGGGCCGCCTCGCAATGCGCCGCAGCCGGGGCCTCCTTCTTGCGACGCGCACCGCAGCCTTCGCTGCCGCCTTCGCCGCGTGCGTCCAGACCATCGGCGCTGGAGCGGCCTGGGAACAGCAGGCCACGGCCTTCCTGCAGGCAAACGGAGCCTTGCGCACCGTGGCCGCGGCCGTCGCATGGCTCGGCTCGTTCCCCTTCGTCCTCGCGGCGCTCTTCGGCCTGTTCCTCTGGCCGGCGGCGCGTGGCCGTTGGCGCGCGGCATACGTGGCACTTGCCGCCGGGCCCGGCCTTGCCCTCGTGGTCGTCGTCCTGAAGGTGGTCCTGCCCCGCCCCTTCCTTGCCGCGGATCCCTTCTTCGCGGGCGCCACGGCGTTCCCCGACGCGACCGCTGCACTCGTCCCCGCAGCCCTTGCCATCCACGGTGCCCTCACCGCCCGGCTCCGGCCAGGCCGGGCACGGTGGGGATGGCGCGCCGCCCTCGCTCTCGCATTCGCCGTGGCTCCCGTCGCCGCCGGGACCGCCCGGGCCGGCGACGCCCTGGCGGGCCTCACCCTTGCCGCGGCGTGGCTTGCGGCGTTCCAACTCGTCGTCCTCCTGCTGCCGGCCCTGCTGCGGCCCGATTCGTTCCTGCAGCGCGCCCTCGACCGTATGGACAGGAGCGCCGCGGCCGTCTTCGCGCGTCCCACGCCCTGGCTTCTCGGGCTCATCTGCTTCGGCGTCCTGCTGCGCCTGGCAGGGCACTGGCTCACCCCCGCCGGCGCCGACGCCTACTGGGCGCTGCCCTCCGCCTGAAGCGGCTCGAGCACGAACACCGCGATGCGGCGCTGCTCGGCCCGGCGCTCGTAGGCGGTCCAGCCGGGGTAGACCTCGAGGCCCTCGCG
>JBHEMF010000047.1:0-4559 GCA_046352665.1 Thermoplasmatota archaeon | reverse complement strand
GCCTACCCCTATGCGGCCATGGGCCAGAGCTTCGCCACGACGGGGAGCTTCACCATGCCGTGGGGCGACCCGCACAGCGACCTCACGGCGCCCGTGCCGTCGCACCACTATCCTCCGCTCTACCCGATGTACCTCGCGTCGTTCTACAAGGTCCTCGGCTTCAGCCAGGCGACGACGGACGCCGCCTCCATCGCAAGCTCCCTCCTCGCCCTCGCCGTCGTTTACCTTTGCACGCGAGACCTGTACGGCAGGACGCGCGCACTCATCGCCACTGCCGTCGTCGCCGTCTGCCCGCTTCTTGTCCAGGTGACCGGCCAGGACTACAGCGAGAACCTCGTCCTAGCCTCTTCGCCGCGACCATCTGGGCGATCCTGCGCAGCCTCGACCGGCCCTGGCACATCGTCGCCGCCGGCGTCTTTGCCGGCCTCGGCTACCTCACGAAGTCCACGATGGGGCCGTTCTTCGTGGTGGCTGGCCTGGGGGGTCTCGCGTGGCGCCTGCACTGGAAGGGCTGGAAAGTGCTGCGCGACCCGCCGTACCTTGCGGCCATCGCCTGCTTCGGGGCGCTCGCCGCCGCCTGGATGGCGCGCAACTTCCTGCTCTTCGGCTCGTGGGAGACGAGCGCCCACATCCACGATGCCGTGCAACTGGCCCTCTCCCATCCGCTGCGGTGGGGCTACCTCGCCCTCGTGACGCTCGTCTTCTACGCCACCGTGGGGTACCTCCTCTACCTGGCGTTCCTGCCTTGGCTGCCGAAGCTTGCGCGCATCCCCAAGCTCGCAAGCGAGCACGATTCCGGACTCTGGCTGGCCCTCGGGCTCCCGCTCCTCCTCACGGCGATGATCGACGCCTGCCTCTGGCTTGCGGAGGGCGAATTCTTCCTGTTCAACGTCCGCTACGTCGCGTTCGTCGTCGTCCCCGCCGTGTGGCTCCTCCTGCGTCATCTCGACCCGGCGGAGCGCTCGACCCGCCTCGCCGCCGTCGCCACGGTGCTCTTCCTCGTGCTTGCCTGCCTGTTCTTTGCCAAGCCCACGGCGTCGCCGTACCAGCCCCTCGCCGACGACCTCGGGGCACGCGTGGCGCCGGGCGAGTCCGTAGGCTTCGTGGACACGGGGAACCACTTCGTGTACCGCTTCTATTTCGCGCTCACCCACGACGGCGACCGAGACGTCCAAGTCGCGATCGCATGCCTTGCGGGGTGCCGGGCCGAGCTGCGGCCGTGGCAGCTCAACACGACCTGGGTCGTGGCACCGGAGGGCGCCGGCCCTTGCCTCCCGGCAGGCTACGTCCAAGTGAACGAGGGGCCTTGGGTGGACCGGACGGAGGAGCGCCTCTGGCGCCTGAGCGGTGATGCGCCGTCCTTGCGCCCAGGCGCTTGCCTTGGCTGATCCGGGCTGGGCATTGAACGGGGGACAGGCCGTTTCGGCGACTTCCAGAAAGCAGGAACCCAGTTCGTGACGGCGTCCCCGCCAGGGCCCTGTCGTCCGACGACGGCGACTGGTACGACTTGGCCCTCAAGAAATGGCGGCCTGGGATGAGTCCATTGAGTGGAATGAAATCCCCATTTTCGCTCAACTGCATTCAATGAACTCACGGGCTTCACTGGTCTCCCAGGCCGCCCGAGCCCAGGACAAAGGAGTCCCCAATGCAGGACGGTTCGGGCGTTGCCGTGGACGCCGTCGGCGGACTGCAGGAACCCGTCGCTACTCGCCGTGCAGCAGGCTGGTCCGCGTCCGTGCGATCGGAAGCGGTGATTGCGGAAGCATCCAGCAAACAGCGCAGGTCTAGGGGAATTTCCCTCACATCACCCCCATATAGGGGATTGCCTTTACCGATAAGCTGGTGTGGAAACGATGGCGGGATCGAACGAGACTGCGCTCCTGGTGGTAGCCCCCGAAGCCGGGGATACGCTGCTTGCCAGCATCCTTTCGACTTCGCAGCTTGCGGCCACACCACTTGGCCCCTGCCGGACGACCTGGGCGCACACCGTCGAGGAGGGACTGGCGCTCCTGGCTGGCCAGCCGTTCGAGGCGTGCCTCGTCGATTCCGGGCTCGGGCCAGGCTGCATCGCGTTCCTGCGCTCCGCCCGGGCCGGCGGCTGGCGGCGCCCCCTCGTGCTCTTCACCTCCGTGGGCCAGCACGACATGCAGGCGGCGGCCCAGGCGGCGGGTGCCAGCGACGTCGTCGTGAAGACTTCCGTGTCGTTGAACACCCTGGGCCGCGTCATCCAGGCCGCCATCCAGCGGAGCCGCTTCGAGGACACGCTCCGGTTCGGCGAGGAGATGGTGCGCATCCTCGTGGAGGGTACCCGCGACTACGCCATCTACATGCTCGACCGGGAAGGCCGCGTCATGACGTGGAACCAGGGCGCCGAGCGCATCACGGGGTACTCCCCCCTCGAGGTGGTCGGCCACCACTTCTCGATGTTCTTCACGGAGGAGGAGCGGGCCGAGCTCAAGCCCGCCGCGATGCTGCGCCACGCCGTCGCGCGCGGCCGCTTCGAGGAGGAGGGGCTGCGCGTGCGCAAGGACGGCTCGCAGTTCTGGGCCAACGTCGTCGTGAGCCCGCTCTACGGCGCCGACGGCCAGCTGCGCGGCTTCTCCAAGGTGAGCCGGGACGTCACGGTGCAGCACCAGGCGGAGCGTGAGCGCGCCGGCCGCGGCGAGGTTTCCACGGAGGCCTTCCGGGCCAATCCGGTCGCCATGGCCATCCAGCGCCTCGGCGACGGCACGTTCCTCGACGTGAACGAGGCGTTCTGCCGCCTGTTCGGCTATGGCCGCGACGACCTCGTGGGCCGTCCCGCGAGCGACTTCCCCGCCACGTGGCCGGCAAAGGACCGCGCCCGGGCGGAGGACGCCGTGCGGCGCGACGGCGCCTACCGCGACGCGGAGATCTTGGCCCAGACGCGCGACGGCACGCCACGCCGCCTCCGGCTGTCCGCCTCCAAGGTCCACGTGGGCGGCGAGGCCTGCATGGTCATGACGCTGGAGGACGTGACCACGGCCCGCTTCGTCCAGGACCAGATGGCGCGCCGCGAGGCCCGCCTGCGCGAGGGCGAACGCATCGCTGGCATCGCCTCGTGGGAATGGGACGTGGCAAGCGGCGCCGTCCACTGGTCCCCCAACATGTACCTCCTGCTTGGCGTCGATCCGGCGGAGGTGCCGGCCCGCCTCAGCACCTACGTGGGGCTCGTCCACCCCGACGACCGCGCCGCCGTCGTGGCCGCGATGCGCGCCGTGCGCGAGCGGCCCGCCTCGTTCGAGCAGTTGCACCGCATCGTGGACGGCACCGGCCGCACGCGCTGGATGCGGGCGCGCGGCACCGTGGTTGGCGAAACGGCCGGCCTGCGCATGGTGGGCACGGTCCAGGACATGACGACGGAACGGAATGCGGAACGGCCGGATGCCACGCGCCGCGACGTCCAGCCGGCCCCCCTCGCACAGGAGATCGTCGTCGCCACGGTGCGCGGCCGCACGGTCGAGGGCGTGGAGGCGGCGGCGACGCGGATCGGCCACGGCGCGGCCGCGCTGCACGACGCATGGCGCGAAGGCCCCAAGATGATCCTCGTCCGGGGCGGGCTGGAGGGGGCGGTGTACCCCCTCGGCGGGGAATCCCGGCACTCGTGGCTCCTCGGGCGCGGCCCCGACGCGGACGTACTCCTTGCCGACCCCTACGTGTCGCGGCGGGCGGCCGGCATCTCCCGGGAAGGCGACGCCTACTTCATTGAGGACCTCGCCCCCGGCAGCAACGGCACGCGCCTGAACGGCCGCCTCATGGACCGCCACGAGATGGCGCCGCTTGCGGACGGCGACATCGTCACGGTCGGCACCAGCCTCCTCGTGTTCCGTTCAAACTGACGGACACACATCGCGGCCACTTCACGCACAGGATGGGCACGGCGGTTGCGAGCCTTCAAGAGGTGCGGCGCCCTGCGTGCCCTGGCTGGACCCGGTGGACTGGACTGCGCTGTCGGACATCCGTGCCATGCCGCGCCTCTTTGCCGTGGCCGTCATGGTGGGCCTCTCCCTGTGGCTCGTCTGGCTGCGGCCGCGCAGCCACGCCCACCGCGCCCTCGCCATCTTCCTCACCTCGTTCGGCCTCGCGGTCTTCTGCAACACCATGGGCGCCTTCGCCAAGTTCCACTGGGGCGCCGGCTCGCCGCAGGCCTCGGACTGGTACAGCCTCACGAAGCACTTCGAGTTCCTCGAGATTCCCGGCCTCGTCTACTTCATCTCGTTCTATCCCAGGCCGCGGCCCTGGATGCCGAGGGGGCGCATCGGGCAGGTGAACCTTGCGCTGCTTGCAGCCCTTGCCCTGGCAGTCGAGGTCGCGATGCACTACCACCCGGGGCTGTGGGTGACTTCGGCTGACGCGCGCAGCGGCCTGGCCGAGCGGCAAGGCGCCGTCCATGCCCTCACCGGCGACAACGTCTGGATGGCCGTAATCGCCCTCGTCCTGGCCTTCGACTACGGGCGGATGGAGCGCGGCCCGCGCCGGTCGTCGCTCCGGTGTCGGTACGCGTGTTGCCCAGGGTCGTCAGGTCGTCCAGACAGGTCGCC
>JBHEMF010000046.1:0-9362 GCA_046352665.1 Thermoplasmatota archaeon | reverse complement strand
GTCGTGGGAGGCACCGCCGCGCTGGACCTGGTGCTGGTCGTGGTGGTGTACGTGGCGCTGACCAGCGGTCCGGGGACGGGCATGCTGGCGGGAAGCATCGCCGGCATCATCCAGGACGCATTGTCGAGCGGGACGGTCGGCATCGGCGGGCTGGCAAAAGCGATCGTCGGGTTCGCCGCGACGAGCAACGTGGAGGCGGCGCGCCGGCTTGGAACGGCTCGAGGCCCGCCGGCGCTTGCTCGCGCCCCTTGCGCCAGGTGCACTGGGCCGGACGGGACGCACGGCGCGCGCCAGGCGGGCGCCATGGCCGATTGCGTCGTGGGTCGAGGCACGCAAGTCGTAACGCTCGGCACTTTCTGCCGCGCCCTCGAGGCTGCCAAGGACGGGCGCTGCGACGCGGTCCACGGCGCGATCGACCTTGGCGGCAAGGCGGCCACGTCGGGCCGCGCCATCTGTCGTTTCCGTCACAGGCTACCCCAGCCATGGCTGCAGATGCCAGAGAGCGGCTGCGGCGCGTCGCGTGCCTGCACCGTTTGCAAGATTGGCGTGCGACGGAAGATAACGGTGCGGACCACGGAAACGGCCGGGCGCCAGCGGGCATGGGCCGAAGTGCCGATCGCCCGGCCCTGGCCTCGCGCTCGCTGCGTGAAGCACGGACGTTGCAGGCGCTCGAACGCGAGGGCATCTCGTGTCCGGAATGGATGGCCGCCGGCGAGGATGAGCAGGGCCAGGCCCCAGGCGCGCGCCACGGGTCGGCCAACCGGGGTCCTCCCACAAGGGGTTTGCGCTTGCGCCGCCACATCTGCCCGCGCCCCCCGCTCCAAACGCCTAAATCGGACCCCCCAAGTGCGCGGCGTGGCCGAGGCGAAGGCGAAGCCTGCCAGGAAAAGCGCAGCGCAGCGTGCGGCAAAGGCACCTGCGGACGAGCCGAAGAGGCGCCGTATCCCGGAGTGGCTCAAGGGCTGGAGCGGCCTCGCCATCGCCGTCGCCCTCCTCGCCTTCGTCGGCTACGGCGTGTACTGCCTCGTCGTCTCGATCTCCAACGGCAACATGGCCGAGATGCGCGTCCACGTCGGCACCACCAGCACTGGCATGTACCTGCACTGCGGCGCCGGGAGTTCGCCAGGGGTGTGCGACGGGGACCCGTCCGTGTTCCACGTCGGAGTCCGCGACCGGGTCCACGTCACGATCGTGAACGACGACGGCGGCGACCACACGCACGACATTCGCCTCCAGGGCGGACCTTACTGGCTCTGGCCGGCTGGCTTCGAAGACGAGTTGCGCGACTGCGCCCCAATGGGGAGCACGGAGCCCTGCGCGGACACCTACTTCACCGCCTGGTCGGCGGGTTCGTTCGAGATCGTCTGCGAGATCCCGGGCCACTACGAGGGCGGGATGCGAGGCACCCTGGTCGTCTCCTAGGCGCCGTCCGCAAGTGCCCGCCGTCGGACGCTTCTTGGTCGCCGTGGCACCGCGGAGGCAGGCCTCCAGACGCTTTCCTCATAAAGGGCGTCCCTGTCGCGCCTCCAGGTAGGCGCCGTGAGCAACCAACACCAGTGCATCGTCGTGGGCGGCGGGTTCGCGGGTGCGAGTGCTGCCATCCGCCTCGCCCAGAAGGGTGTCGAGGTCCTCCTCGTGGAGCGCGGCGACGAAGGCGGCGCCAAGAACCTCTCCGGCGGCATCCTCTGGGGCGACGACCTCGCCCGCATCCTGCCGGATTGGAAGGCAACCGCACCCGTGGAGCGCCCCGTCACCTCGAAGAAGATCGGTTTCCTCTCCGAGAAGGGCGCATCATTCGTGATCGACTACTCGGACCCTTCCCTGAAGACCGACACCGTGGGTTACGCATTGCTGCGCGGCCGCACCGACAAGTGGCTCCTCGACCAATGCAAGAAAGCCGGCGTCACCATCATCACGGGCGTCGATGTGGAAGGGCTCCACAAGGAGAACGGCCGCGTCGTCGGTGTCGTGCAGGCCGGGGAAGTGACGCGCGCAGACTGTGTGATCGTGGCCGACGGCGCCAACTCGCGCCTCACGTTGCAGGCCGACCTGCGGCACGGCGACAAGAAGCTCGACATGGACCACTACGCCCTCGGCGTGAAGGAGGTCCTGAAGCTCGACCGCAAGGTCCTCGAGGAACGGTTCCAGACCGGCGCCGACGGCGGCGTCGCAGCCGAGTTCGTGATCGGGCGCAGCGACGGAGTCCTTGCCGGCGGCTTCCTCTACACGAACCAGGACACGCTGTCGCTGGGCGTCGTGATCAACCTCCGCAGCATGAAGGGGCAGGGCGAGCAGACCACGCACGACATCGTGGAGCAGTTCCGCAACCACCCCTACGTGCAAGGGTTCGTGAAGGGCGCGGAGCTCGTCGAGTACGGCGCGCACCTGGTGCCCGAGGGCGGCTACGCGGCCTTCTCGCAGCTCTACTCGGACGGTGTGCTCGTGGCCGGCGACGCGGCGGGCTTCTGCTTCTCCAACGGCATCGTGATCCAAGGCATGAACTACGCCGTCCGCAGCGGCATCTGTGCCGCCGACGCCGTCGTGCACGCCATCGCCAAGCGCGACTTCAGCGCCGTGACACTCGAGAAGTACGAGGCTCTCCTCGAGGCGGACGGCATCATCGGCGACTTCCGCCGCTTCAAGAACGTGAG
Organism: Thermoplasmatota archaeon; assembly: GCA_046352665.1. Lineage (GTDB taxonomy): Archaea > Thermoplasmatota > E2 > JACPAO01 > JAHFTW01 > JAHFTW01. The sequence continues at coordinate 6,711 of JBHEMF010000046.1, read as the reverse complement.
CAAATTCCTGTGGAACCCGCGCCTTTTCCAGAAGTACCCCGACTTCCTCGCCGGCATCTTCCGCCGCATGCTCACGGCCGAGGGCCAGAAGGAGAAGATGAAGCACCACCTCTTTGCCGCGATGAAGGACGCCGGCATCAGCAAGGGCGACATCGTTGCGGACGCCCTGAACGCCGGCATGAACCTCTGAGGGGCGCATGGCAACCCACACCGAGCCGAAGAAGGTCGATGCCCCCCGCTCGCCGCTGCGGGACATCCCCATCGTGAACGTGAAGGCGCGTCTGGGGGCCACGAAGTTCGTGACGGACGCGCACGAGCACGCCCACATCACCGTGGACCCGGACGTCTGCGAGACCTGCCCGCACACGATGTGCGTCAACTCCTGCCCGGCGGCCTGCTTCCACTTCGAGAACGGCCGCATGCAGTTCACGTACGAGGACTGTGTGGAATGCGGCACGTGCGACATCGTCTGCACGCCTGGAAGCGTCAAGTGGAACCATCCCCGTGCGTCGTTCGGTGTCAACTACAGGTACGGATGATGCCCCGGCGTCCATCGCAATCGGGCTGACCCGTTCTCGCGTTGGACTGCCCGGCGTCCAACCTTCTTTGGATTGCCTGGCGTCCGCCTGCTACACGTCGGCGCTCAACGGGTTCCTGCAGTCCGACGACGGCGACGCCCAGAACGACCGAACCGTCGTGCCGAAGCAGGACGAGCGCGCGCCCAAGGAACGCAACTTGAGGCACCCTGCAAGTCGCCGGCGTCGGAAAGCCGACGAGCCGCGAGTCGGCGGTGCGCGAAGGCCGGGTGGCTACACCCCGGGTATGCCCGTGGGCTCCACGACGAGTACGACGACCTCCGGTGCTAGGAGGTTCGTGAAAGCGAGAACTTTGTGCCATCTCTGCGACAAGGAGGTCACCAGCCTGGAGCCGATGAGCATACGCGCCAAACGACAATCCGTCGAACCAGCAAATTCCAGGGACCTCACTGAAATCCCACTGTTCTCCCAGGCCGCCCTCGAACGAACCGTCGTTCGGAAGTTGGAGTCCCCGCAATCATCCTTCAGGCCCACGGCTCCCCGGCGACGCCGTCGGAACGGAGGTGGACCGGCCGTGCCATCACGTGTGGCAGGGCTTTCGTCGATTCTTTTGGCCGGAAAGCACCGGCCTTGTTTCCTGCGTCCAGGTTTCCAGGCTTCAGCCTCGTTTGCGCTTAGGGAGTCAGTCGCCCGGCTGCGCCCAGCGCACGACGTCGAAGCCCAGCACCTGGCCGTCCCAGACGTCCACGCCCTCGTCGCGCAGCCGGCGGGCGAGCTCCTCGTCCACGACGCTGCCGTCCCCACGCACGACGCGGTGGCATGGGGTATCCGAGTCCGGGGGCGCCGTCGTCATGACGCGGCCCACGGCGCGGGCGGCGCGCGGCGAGCCAACGGCCCAGGCCACGTCGCCGTAGGTGGTGACGCGGCCGGCGGGGACCGAGCGCACGTACCTGTGGACACGATCTGCGAAGTCCATGCCTGCCCGCCGCTACTGCCCGTCGTGCGCCATCCGCTCTTCGGCGTGGGCGCGCTGCTGGTCACAGGACGCCTTGTCGTGGCTCTCCAGGCACTTCTGGTACATCTGGTCCATGTGCTCGCGCATTTTCTCCTTCACGAGCTCCTTGCACTGCCCGACCGTCATGCTGTCGTCGGTGCAGACCTTGAAGACGGCGAGCGGGCCGGCGGCCGGTCCCTTGCCGTGCCCGGCAGCCGTCACGGCGACGACGCCGACGAGGCCGAGCATGACGACGGCTGCGAGGGTCCATTTGGTTGCGGTGCGCATGGGGATCCCTGTGGGTCGATGGCGCGGGGGGTCTATAGTGCCTGCGTCAAGGACGCGACGGTGAACATCCCGGCACTCGGCACGACGCAGGGCGGCCTTTCGACATTGCCGACCTCCGCGCCCACGATGCCGACGTCGATGGCCACGACGGCACCGGCGACTGCGCCGACGACGGCCTCGACGACGGCGCCCGCGAGCGGCTCGGGTTACTAGCGGAACCGTCAATCCCCGATGGCCTCGTCAGGCTCGTCCACGTCGGCGGTCTCCTCCGCGAACGTGCCGCCGCGGCGGCGCGCCTCCCGCAGGAAGAGCCGCTCGATCTCGGTGTTGAGGCGGTGTCGCCGGAGGGCGCCCCACGTCGTGGAGCCGATGAGCAGGATGGACGCAAGGCCCAAAGCGGCCCAGGCCGCGTCGCCGCCGGTGGGGGTGCCTGCGCCGCGGTCGATGAAGTGGCCGACGGCGCTCGCGAACAGGTTGCCCATGGTACCCACGACGGCGCCCTGGGCGAAGGCGAACGCCGTCTGCCGCGCGCCGGAGTGCCGGTAGGCGGCCTCCATCACCTCGGCGTCGGACAGGTGCGGCATGAAGGCCGCGACGGCATCCTGGTGGCGCCGGTGCTCGGCACGGGACGGGGCCAGGAGGAAGGCACGCAGCAGCCCGGACACGGCGGTCGAAGGTCGGCTTGCCCTCATGAACGCGTGCCGTGGCCGGCGAGGGCCGTTCCCCTGCCACGACACTTATAACGAAGGCCAAAGTCCCGCGTCCAGGGGCGGTCCTCTGGGGGCGCCAGTCTTGCCCACCGCAAGGCTCGCGCGGAGCCGGAGGAAGGTCCCCTTCGGTGCGCCCATGCCCCTCGTGCCCGTGAAGTCCCTCGGCCGCCCTCTCCACGTCGCCGTCTGCATGAAGATGACTCCGGACGCCACGGACCTCACGATCGACCCAGTGAAGAAGACGCTCGACCGCTCGAAGGTCAAGAACATCATCAACCCGCCCGACGAGAACGCCTTCGAGCTTGCGCTGCAGATGAAGGACCGGTTCGGCGCGCAGGTCTCCGTCGTCACGATGGGGCCGCCGTTCTTCGACGTCATGCTGCGCGAATGCGTGGCGCGGGGTGCTGACCGCGGTGTGCTCATCACGGACCGCGCCTTCGCCGGCGCCGACACGTGGCCCACCTCGATGACGCTTGCCGCCGGCATCAAGAAGATCTCGAAGGAGTGGGGCGACGTCGATCTCGTCTGCTTCGGCGAGGAGACGACGGACGCCTCGACAGGCCAGGTGGGCCCCGGCGTGTCGGGCCAGCTCGGCATCGAGCAGGCGACGTACATCCACGACCTCGACTTCGACCCCGAGACGGGGCTCTTCACGGCGACCCGCTCCATCGGCGGCGGCCACGAGGTGCTGCGCTTCCCCGTCCCTGCCGCCGTCACGTGCGAGCTCAAGATGAACCGGCCCCGCATCGCCACCCTCGCGGGCAAGATCAAGGCCGCCGGCACGAAGCTCGTCGTCTGGAGCCTCGCCGACCTGAAGGACATCAAGGACCCCTCCTGGGTGGGGCTCAAAGGCTCGCCCACGATCGTCGGCAAGGTGGACATCTCCAGCGGCTTCGAGCGCCACGCCGAGAAGGTCCCCGACGCCAAGGCCGCCTTCGACCTCCTCGCGAAGAAAGGCATCGCCGTCACACCGGGGGCGCGGTAGTGGCCGCCAGCGCGACCCTCACCGTGCACCGCAAGTCGCGCTACGACGCCGTCGAGTTCCGCGCCTGCGAGCCCTGCAAGGACTTCTCGGCCTGGAAGGGCGTCTGGGTCGTGGTCGAGCACCGCGACGGCGCCCTGCGGGACGTGACGCGTGAGCTCCTGGGTGCCGCCCGCCCGATGGCAGACAAGCTTGGCCAGAAGGTCACTGCCGTCCTCCTCGGCGACGGCGTGGCGGGCTTGGCGCCAGAGCTCATCTCCTTCGGCGCCGACGAGGTCCTCGCGGCCGAGCACCCGATCCTGCGGACACCGCTTGCCCGTCCCAGCACCGACGTCCTCAACCGCCTCATCGAGGACCGGAAGCCCAACGTCGTGCTCATCGGGGCGACGCACACTGGCCGCGACATCTCGAGCCGTGTCGCCGCCACGATCGACGCCGGCATGACGGCCGACTGCACCGAGCTCGACGTCGATACCGGCAACGGTGAGCTCCTCGCCCGCCGCCCGGCCTTCGGCGGCAAGATGCTCGCCACGATCCGCTGCGACCGCCACCGCCCGCAGATGGCGACGGCCCGCCCCGGCATCTTCGTACCGCTTGCCCCCCAGCCCGGCCGCAAAGGCCGCGTGGAGAAGGCCGACGTGTCGTGGCTCTCGCAGCGCACGTACGCAGCCGAGCTCCTGGACTACGTCCTCGACAAGGGCCTGGACATCACGAAGTCCGAGGTCCTCGTCGCCGGCGGCCTCGGAGTCGGCGGCCCCGAGGGCTTCCAGAAGCTGCAGGATCTCGCCGACGCCCTGGGCGGCATGGTGGCCTGCAGCCGCCCGGTCGCCGACAAGGGCTGGATGGAGCGCTCGCGCCAGGTCGGCCAGACCGGTGTGAGCGTCCGCCCCAAACTGTACATCGCCGTCGGCATCTCGGGCGCCATCCAGCACATCGAGGGCATGAAGGAGGCGGGCACCGTCGTCGCGGTGAACAAGGACCCGAACGCCCCAATCCTGCACTACGCCGACGTCGCGCTTGTTGGCGACTGGAAAGCGCACGTCGATGCTCTCATCGCCGAGGCCCGCCGCCGCGACCTGAAGTCCGCGAAATGGATGGTCCCCACGAAGGACACCCTCGAAGCCGACCGGCAGGCCGCCGCGGAACGCGCCGTGAAGGCCGCCGCCAAGGCCGCTGCGCCCGCAGTGGCCCCGACACACGCCCCGGTCGTCCAACCGCCGACCACGCCCATCACGCCGAAACCACCGGCGCCAGTCGAGCACGAGTCGCCCAAGGACGCGAGACCCCCGCGTCCGACGCCCGACCAGAAGCCCGAAGCCCTTCCGGCCAAACCCGCGGTCGCGACGGCAGCGCCGGCTCCGGCGGCGGCCACCGTGATGGTCGCGGGCTACCCAACGAAGTTCGCGGGCAACCCGAAGGACCGCGCCGCCGTGGCGGTCCATGCGAAGACCGTGCCCGAGGAGAAGAAGGCCTGGGTGGTCGCGGTGGACTGCATCGTATGCAACGGCTGCCAGGCCGCCTGCCCCACGGATGCAGCCATCGTCACGAACATGGCGCGCGTAGATCGTGACTTGTGCATCGCCGACGGCGCGTGTTTCGACGCGTGCCCGACGAACGCCATCCGGCCCGGGCTCGAGGAGAACGCCAAATCCGGTGGCTGGCCCGCAGGTTCGCGGCTGGCGGGGAAGTTCGGCACGCCCGAAGGCTAGCCCGCGCGCGGCACGGCCGCAAGCGCGGCCGCAAGGTTCAACCTGAGCGCCGACGTGGAAACCGCGTGCCCGACCGCCACGCCCGCCAATCCGCCCTTCCCGAGGTGGGGCCGGCCGGGCAGCGCCGCCTGCACCACGCCAAGGTCCTCGTGGTCGGACTCGGAGGCCTCGGCAGCCCCGCCGCACTTTACCTCGCCGGTGCCGGCGTCGGGACAATCGGCCTCTGCGACTTCGACCGCGTCGATGCCACGAACCTGCACCGCCAGCCGCTCTACGCGCTTGCCGACGTGGGACGCGCCAAAGTGGACGCCGCCGCGGCGCGCCTTGCGGCCCTCGACCCCGCCATCCGCCTCGTGCCATTGCCAGGCCGCGTGGACGGCGAGGGTGCCGCCAACGTCGTGGCCGGCTGGGACCTGGTACTCGACTGCACGGACGACGTCGAGGCGCGGTACGCGTTGTCCGATGCCTGCGCTGCAGCGCGCATCCCGCTCGTGCACGGCGCCGTGAGCCAATGGGAAGGCGAATGCACGGTCTTCCTGCCGCCCGGCCCATGCTACCGCTGTCTCTTCCCCGCCCCGCCCGAGGGGCCGGCCGCGACGTGTGCCACGGACGGCGTGCTGGGCACGGTCCCGGGCATCATCGGCACAATGCAGGCGCAGGAGGCACTCAAACTGGTCCTGGGTGCGGCGACCCCGCTGGTCGGCCGCATGACCCTCGTGGACGGCCGTGACGGGACGGCGCGCACCATAGCGCTCAAGAGGAGGGCAGGGTGCTCGTGCAGCGTGGACGCACGGACCTCCGGGGGCGCAGCAGCGAAGCCCCTCGCGCAAGCCACCTCGGCCGCCGCCGCGCATGCGCTTCCGCAGACCGACGGCGCCGCCTGTCCGACGCCCTGGGCGACACCGCGCTCCGACGTCATCTCCTTCGCGGAGTACGAGGCGGACAAGGGCGCGTTCTTCCTCCTGGACGTGCGCGAGCCGTGGGAAGCCGAGGAGGCCTCCATGCCTGGCACCACGCTCATTCCGCTGGGCGAACTGCAGCGCCGCGCCGCGGAGGTGCCGAAGGGGAAGACCGTCGCCTGCCTGTGCGCCGTGGGGGCCCGCAGCGCGCACGCCGCCAACTTCCTGCGTTCCCTTGGGTACGACGCAGTGAACCTGCGCGGCGGGATCCAGGCCTGGCTTGCGTTGCGGCCTTGATCAGGTGCGGCCGCTGGCGGGCGCCGGCACCTGCGCCTGCATCGTCGCGACTTGGGCGTCCGTGTATCGGCCAAGGGCGCCCAGCATCGATTCGCCGTTGCGCATCTGGTGGTCCTTGAGGTCGGCCCAGGGCGTTTCGTGCCAGGCCCAAGCGCCATCCGCCTTGGACTGCAGCCACCACCGCAAGGGCAGGTCGGGCGCCGACGTGAAAGCGCCATGTTGGCCCGCCACCTGGTCGTGGCCACCGTAGAGCTTGAGGGAATCGGCAGTGGCATCGACGTCCACGACATGCAGTG
>JBHEMF010000045.1:0-9413 GCA_046352665.1 Thermoplasmatota archaeon | reverse complement strand
GCTCTCTGCGGAGCCCGCCGTCACGCCGACACAGCTCCTCGAGGCGCGCAAGGTCATCGGCCAGATCTACGTCGCCGAGAAGGTGAAGGACTACATCGTCGATGCGACCGTGGATCCGCAGGCGCGTCTTGCCCTCCGTCTCGTCCTGGAGAACGGCACCGCCATCACTCCTTTGCCGGGTGTGCCTGTCCCGGTCGGAGGCGGGCAGGACATCGTGTACGACTTCGGCCTCGCCTTCAGCCTCGTCCTCGTTCCGTGGTACGCGCCCGACCCGCCGGTCACGACGACGTCGCACACCCCCGCGCACACGGCACCGCCCCCGACCAGCACGGGAGCCAAGCCGGTCACCACCACGACCACGACGAAGGGCTCGCCGAGCCTGCCGGTCCTGGCCGTCGGCCTGGCCGTCGTCGCGGCCGCCATCGCCACACGGCGTCGGTTGTAGTCCCTGCGGCGCAGGACGGGTTTCGTCATCTGCCGAACTCCCCTTCGCCATACTTTTAACGGAAACCCGGCGTCGAACGGACAATGCCCGTGGGCATCACGAGTTACGGCGCCTACGTCCCGCGCCACCGCATCGCGTCGGCGGAGATCGCCCGCGTCTGGGGCGACGATGCCAACATCGGCAAGGGCCTGAACGTCCACGATAAGTCCGTGCCCGGCGTGGACGAGGACGTCGCCACGATGAGCGTCGAGGCCGCCCGCCAAGCGATGCGCCGAGCCCCGACGGACGCCGCCGCCATCGGCGCCATCTACGTCGGCTCCGAATCCCACCCCTACGCCGTGAAGCCGACGGGCACCATCGTGCAGGCCGCCCTCGACGCCGGCCCCTACCTCACGATGGCGGACTACGAGTTCGCCTGCAAAGCGGGCACCGCAGCGATCCAGACCGGCATGGGCCTTGTCCGCTCCGGCATGTGCCAGACCGTGCTCGCGATCGGCGCGGACACCTCGCAGGGCGCCCCGCGCAACGCGCTGGAGTACTCCGCCTCGGCGGGCGCCGCGGCACTTCTTTTGGGCGGCGACAAGAAGCACATCCTTTGCGAGGTGAACGACACCGTCTCGTTCACGACGGACACGCCGGACTTCTGGCGCCGCGAGGGGCAGAAGTACCCGAGCCACGGCGAGCGTTTCACGGGGGAGCCCGCCTACTTCCGCCACGTCCGCGCCGCATCGGAGCGGCTGTTTGCCGACACGGACACGCTCGCCAAGGACTACACGTGGGCCGTCTTCCACCAGCCGAACGGCAAGTTCCCCGTCGCCGTCGCGGAGAAGCTCGGCTTCAAGACGGAGCAGTACTCGGTGGGGCTCCTGGCACCCCGCATCGGCAACACGTACTCGGCGGCGGTGCTCCTGGGACTCGTGAACATCCTCGACCGCGCCAAGCCCGGCGACACGGTCTTCCTGTGCGGCTACGGCTCGGGAGCGGGCGCCGACGCGTTCCGCATGACGGTGACGAAGAACATCGAGGACTACGACCGCAGCGCGCACGAGCTCCTCGAGACGCGCCTTGCCGACTCCTCGCAAGTGGACTACGCGACGTACGCCAAGTTCCGCGGCAAGCTCGTGCTGGGAGGCCCGGAATGAAGGCGATCCCAGTCCCGCCTATCCGGCCCACTGAAGACACTGAACCCACTGAAGCCGGCCGTTTCATTGGCTTCACCGCGGCCGCGCGCCGCTCATACGCGGTGAGCACGGTGAAGGCGTTCAGTGCCTTCAGTGCGTTCAGTGGGAGGACGGCATGACCGCCCGCCGCCTGCCCGCCAAACCCAAACGCGACCGCCCCGAGGCGCACGTCATCGGTGCCGCCCACACCCGTTTCGGCGAGATGTGGGACAAGTCCTACCGCGACCTCATGACGGAGGCCGGCCTCGCCGCCTTGCAGGACGCCGGCGCCACGGGCGACGAGATCGACGCCGTGTTCGTCGGCACCATGAGTGCGGGGAAACTCGTCGGCCAGGAGCACATCGCACCGCTCCTCCTCGACGGCGCGGGCCTCGCCGACCGCCACCTCCCCGCGACGCGCGTCGAGGCGGCAGGGGCCTCGGGCGGTGTCGCGTTCCGGCAGGCAGTACAGCTCATCCGCAGCGGCAGCGCCGACATCGTCGTCGTCGGTGGCATCGAGAAGATGACCGACGTCTCCGACGCGGACGCGCAGGCCATCGCAAGCGCCGGCATCGACCAGGAGTGGGAGCACTTCTTCGGCGCCACCGACGCAGCACTTCATGCCCTCATCGCGAAGCGCCACATGGCGGAGTTCGGCACGACGCGCGCCGACCTGGCCGAGGTCGCCGTGAAGAACCATGCGCACGGCGCCAAGAACCCCCTCGCCCAGTTCCGCCGCGCCATCGACGCGGAGACGGTGCTGCGCGCCCCCGTCGTCGCCGATCCCCTCACCGTCTTCGATTGCGCACCCCTCTCCGACGGGGCCGCCTGCGTCGTCCTCGCAAGCGACGCGGTGGTCGCGTCCTACCGCGCCGACGCGGTGAGTGTCACGGGCTCGGGGCAGGCAAGCGACACGCTGGCGCTCCACTCCCGTGCCACGTACACGACGATGCGAGCAAGCGAGGCGGCGTCGCGGCGCGCCTACGCCGAGGCCGGCATCTCGGCCGCCGACGTCCAGGTGGCCGAGGTCGCCGACGCCTACACCATCGCCGAGGTCCTTGCCATCGAGGACCTGGGCTTCGTGAAGAAGGGCCAGGGCGGGCCGGCCACAAGCGAGGGCCGCACGACCTTCGGGGGCGACCTCGCCGTCGTGAACCCGTCCGGCGACCTGAAGGCGCGCGTCCACCCCGGCGGCGCCACCCGCATCGCGCAAGTCTGCGAAGTCGTCTGGCAACTGCGCGGCAAGGCCGGCGAGCGCCAGGTGAAGGGCGCCAAGGTCGGTGTCACGCACGTCGTGGGCGGCACCGGCGCCACTGCTGCCGTGCACGTCCTGGAACGGAGGGCGGGCTGATGGCTTTCCCGCAGGGGGTCGCGTCGTGAGCGTGCCACGGTTCTGGCGCGAGATCCCCGAGCGCTACACGCTGCAGGCCAACCGCTGCGGCAATTGCCAGTCCATCCACTTCCCGCCCCGCGAGGTCTGCCCGAAGTGCCGCCGCCAGAGCCTCGGCAAGATGACGGGCGTGAAGCTCTCCGGCCGTGGCCGCATCCTCGAGGCGACGCGCGTCCACAAGGCGGCCCCCGGCTACGAGATGCAGGTGCCCTACCACATCGCCCTCGTGCAGACGGAGGAAGGTCCCGTCGTGACCGGTCAGGTCGTGGACTCGCCTGCCGACGCGATCGCGGTGGGCGCCGCCGTGCAGATGGCCTTCCGCAGGCTCGGCGCCGACGGCGAACGCGGTGTCATCTACTATGGCACGAAATGGACCGTCGCGAAGCCTGCCGTCGCGAAGCCCAAGCAGGCCAGCAAGAAGCGCGGCATCCTGCGGCGGGGACGCAAGGGCAAGGACGAAGAGGAGTAAGTGGCAACGGCGCCGGCTTCACATTCAGCGCGATCTTCGATCTCATTCCAAACTCATCTTGACTTTGCGTACTTCTACCCTCGAACCGTCCATCACAAATGCGACGTGATCGCCTGGTGCCACGTGAAGCGCCCGGGCCACCTCTTTTGGAAGTACTACGCGAAGATAGCGGTCCACCAATCTTGGGTCAACGCTCTTGGATGCCATTGGGCCGAGAGCGGATTGTGGCTAATGCCCCTTGACGGCAGTTGTACCAAAACGGGAAAACGGTTAAATGGGAAACTTGGCTGAGGCGTTTCGTGGTTGCAACATGTCGAATCGCTTCCGCTTGTCTGTTGATCGCCTGGCTGACGGGGACGGCCTTTGTGGCATCGGCCGAGGCTGGAGGGTCTGATCCCGTCATTGTGCCCTGTCCAGATGCAAAAATTGCCACTGACGACATTTGCCCGCCGCCCGGCAATCCATCGGAGTGCCAAGGCCTCGTCGTCGTCGTTGTCAACCCCGATCAGTGCGAGGGTGACCCAGGCGAGGGTGGCTGCCGGAGTGTCCTGGTTCTAGCCGTTGAGGGGTGTAACGGAGGAAACGGTGAACCTGGCGGAGACGGCGGAACCGGATGCACGGGGACAATCACCGTGGCCACGAATAGTTGTATGGGAGGAGAGGGGGGCGGTGGTTGCGACGGCGCAGACGGCGAACCAAGCTACCCGCCTGCTCCTGGAGAGAACGGTTGCCCTGGCGGGGACGGGGGCTCCGGCTGTGAAAGCGGCTTTACGATTTCCATCGAGGGCTGCACCGGAGGCGCCGGCGGCTCCGGCGGCAACGGGGGAAGCGGGTACGGTTGTGAAGGGAGTCCATGCGAAGGGGGCGATGGCGGCGACGGCGGTGCCGGCGGAAACGGCGGTGCAGGTTGCGATGACGGCATTGGCGCTGCGATCAACGGGTGCCAAGGCGGAGGGGGCGGTAACGGGGGGGACGGAGGGCAAGGCGGCCAAGGCGGCGATGGTGGCGCGTGCTGTGGCGGGGAAGGCGGGAACGGGGGATCCCCGCAACCGCCGCCAGAATACGAATGGGTCGGGACCTGCTCGCTGCTGCCGTTCACCACTGATGGCCTTCCAGGCCCGGCCGGCGACGTCGCGGAGACGGCTTGCTCGGGAGGCGATACGGCGGGGGATGCTGTCTGCGCCGCCGCCGCTCCGGCTGGCCCCGGCGCGGTGGGGATTTGCATCATCGGAAACTCTCCAACCGCGGGTGGCTTTTGCGAAGACGACCCGTGCGATGGGGGAGACGGCGGCGACGGCGGTAACGCCACGTCCGGCGGCAACGGTGGCGATGGTTGTTCGGGCCCGTTGTACGTCGCTCTCGGCACCGGATGCCAAGGGGGCTCGGGGGGATACGGAGGTGCTGGAGAAGACGGTGGAAATGGAAACGGGGGCGACATATGCGATATCGGCGGCGTCTGCACGCCAGGTGAGCCAGGAGAGGGGGGAAGCGGCGGCGAAGGCGGCACAGGCGGTCAGGGTGGAGGCATCGGACCAGGCCCCCTGGTTTGCATGCCCGACACGGGCTGCATCATCTGATGACCCATCCGATTCTATTTAGCCGACGAGGCCTTGGTCACTTGTGCGGAGAAGCGGTCTGATGCTGCCAAGACAAATGGCATTGGTGACCCTCTCACTCTTCCTGTTCGGCCTTAGTGGCTGCACCCAGCAGCCGCCGGACAGGACTGCCAGGGACGCCATTCCGGCGCTCCAAGGCGTAGCCACGGCTTGGGCAAGCGATGCCATCTTCTTGGGCTTGTGGGGCGACGAGAGCCCCTACATTCCAGGCGGTGATGGCGGCGGCTCTGGCGAAGGTGGGAGCCGTACGGGGCTTTTGCGGCCGACGCCTTGGCTACAGGTGAAGGATTACAACCGCCTGGATGAACAGGCCGGATCGGGTCGCCTTGCCGAATGGGTTGGTGCCTTCTTCTCCCTAAGCCACCACGAGTTTGCCACGGTGCGGTGGTGGGTGGATGGCGATCGCTGGAACGGCCAAGCGATCCAGTGGGCGCCCGGCGGCTTGGGCATCGACAAGGTCTGGGCCTTCGTCTCGGGCACGGAACCGACCGGAGAGGACCTCAGCTCCCTCCGCCAGTCCAGTCAAGCCCTGACAATGGATTCCGATGCGGCCATGCAGGCGCTTCTGGCGGCGAATGGCACGTTGCGCGAAGAATTCGCGGGGCAGAACGGGCTTGGAGTAGAGTACGTGTTGGCCTTGGCAGATTCTTCATGGCACCTCTACGGTTCAACCAAGGGAGGAATCCTATTCCAAGGAACCGTCGATTTCCGCACGGGCCAAGTTACGTCCCTGGTATTGGCCGCACGTCCACCGGGAGACGGTCCATGGGACCCCGGCATCCGATCGCTGCGCGCCATCCCGTTGCCGAAGGCCGTCCAAGAGCAGCTGCCGAAACCCATGCATCTCAATGGAACTGTCCTCGCCGGAACCGATCCCACAGGGCTGCTTGGCTTCCGCCCATGCATGGCGGGCGACGCTTGCATTTCGTTTCCGCTGACTTTTGCACGCGCCTTCGAGATGCGTGGCAACCTGACGTGGCAGAAAACCGGGAGCGCCTTCGACTTCTTTGTGTGGAACGAGGATGGCGAATATCTTCTGCGCGGCGGCCCCCGGCAAGGAAACGCCAAGACGGGCGAAGGCGTCGTTGATGGAAACGCCCGGCTCGACATCGTCGCCGACTTGGCAGCCGACGACTCATGGGAATTCATGGCAACCTTCGACTGGCCGGAGTAGGAATCCATCGATTGGTTGGCGCCGCACCTCAGTTTCTCCAAGCTCATGCACGGCACCTTTGGCACCCGGCGTCCTCTTATACCTCGCCACAGTCGGCCGCTTCGCCCGGGGCCAGGATGCCAAGCCCTTGGCGCAGTTTCGGGGCGGTAGATCAGTTGGAAGATCGCGTCCTTGGCATGGACGAGGCCAGGGGTTCGAATCCCCTCCGCTCCATTGGGCCGCGCCAGGCGCGGCACAATGGCCGAGCGCCGGAGGCGCGAGGAATGGCTCCGGCTGCGCCTCGGCGCGGCCGGAGTCTCCACGAAGCCGCCAGCAGGCGGCTTCAGGCCCAAACGGGGAAGTGGCCTAGCTGGTTAGGGCGAGGCACTCATAATGCCTAGGTCGTGGGTTCAACTCCCATCTTCCCCATTGGGGGGCCATAGACAATGAATGGCCGCCCCTGATGGGCACAAGCGCCCGTGGGGCGTTCGCGCCGCCCTCCCGGGAGGAGCCCAGAAAGGGGCCTCACGCCCCTGGGCCGCTTCCAAGCGCCCTGTCGTGCCCGGCAGCGCGCCGGGTGGAAGCCGGGCCGGTCGCGGCCGGTTCGCCGAATCTTCCCCCCAGCCCAGGCGGATAGGCAGCGGGGCCGCGGTGAGGACGGCCTATGCAGCCAGCCCGAGGGAGCCGAGAAAGGCCTGGATGACCTTGTCTTGCCCTCCTCCGCCGGCGGTCCTTAGGGCTCCAGCGTCCGTCAAGGCGGTCCGGCAAGGCCTCACGTTCGATAACAATGGCCCAACAGGGAAGGGCGATGCGGCCGGGCCATTGGTAACAAAGGGGCGTCCCGGCGTCGGTTATCGAAGTCGTCAAAGACACTGCTCCGTTAACTACGCAATGACTCACGCCTGCGAGTCCCCTCGTCGTCCGGTGGCGCGCCGGTCGCGAAACGATGGCACGGTTATCTGCCGCTCATGCCGTGGACGAATCGCACGGGTCGAGTGGGGCAGTCACAAGGCGCGCCACGACGACACTTTGGTAACGGAAGAAGTCGTCAAGCCCGGCGCGGAAGGCCAGGCTTGGTACCTGGCGGGCGCGTAGTTAGCCGGCCAAGCGGGGTGAGTGAGGCATGAACCCCAGAAGTCGCCCGACGATTTCGCCCTGCTCCAGAGGTAGATGAAAGTGAATTTCTCGGGACCTCTTCGACTTCATGCGGAAGCGAAGGGGGGCATGCCGGGCGCCAGGTGCCGTCCAGGGCGCCGCACAGGCCGGAGAACCATGCCACGTCCCCGGGTTCTGGAACGGCGGCCCCGTCCGCCAGAATAAGCGCAAACCCCGACAGCGTGCCTCTGGTAAGGAAGGCTTGACGGGCGCCGGCGTAGCAACGTTCCCGCTGCCCCACAATGAAGTCCCCATAGGTCCAGCCAGCATCTCGGATGTGGACGAGGGGGTCGGCATCGGCTCCGGAGCCTGAAACGCCGCCAGCCCAGGCGGCATATGCTCGCGCAAGCTCCTTTGCGTCCGCCAAGGAGTCTGGCCAAGCCGTCCGGTGCGCTCGGCGCACGGACTCGGCGGCGTCTCGCAGGGCCCGCCGCAAGGTGTCCAGGTTCATGGGGGCGCCTTCGGTAAGGCAAACCGAGAGATGGCTGTTCAGGGCCGGAGGCCCGATGCGGGTCGCCGGAGGCGACAGTTCAGGCATGCGCCTAGGAGGACGGCCATGGAGATGACTATGACCCTGGTGAGGTGAAGGCATCCCAACATCCCAAGCCATCGTTAGCGCGACGCCCAGCCAGGGAAGTTAGTCGCCGTCCTTACCGCCCCCGCCTGCAAGATTGATGCGTCGGTTCCGGTCGCCGGACATGGGAATCTCCACGGGCTTCGTGGGCTGCGGCGCAGGCCGGGCCGGGGCGGGATTCTTAGGCGGAGACTTAGCGGCCACGCTTTCCACCATTGTTGTTGGAGGACGGTCGGCTCTCGGCGGAGTCTTTGCCAAAGAACACGGGCTTGGTCGGCTCGGGCGCTGGCCGCTTCACGGGCGCGGGCGGCTTTTCAGCCATGCTGGAGGAACGCCCACACCACTACAAGAACCATTGCGGCGGCGTAGAGAGGCGCGGCTGACAGTGCCAACCACTTCATCCCTCGGCGTCTCCATTTGGAAATCTCGTCCATTAGCTCTCGGTTGTGATTTTGCGCTTCCGCATACCCCATGAGGAGTCCTTCGTAATGGACCTCCAGGTCCATGAGCGGCGTCCGCGACCGCGATACCAAGTCGCCAATCTCCGGATGAAACTCAGCATTACGCTTGCGCCTCAGGCTCGTGTAGGCATGCACGACGAGATAGAGCGCGACCAGATTGCAAAGGAAGGCGGCCCCCAAGACTGCTACCGCGACCACTGCCAGCGCCAGGGGTTCCTTGGAAATGGTGAGGGACAGGCTTCCCAACGCAAGTCCCAAAATGGCGCCCAAAACCGCCAACCGTATCGCGCCCTCCCCCTTATCATCAAGCTCCTCAATGGCTCGAAGCTGTCCATCGAGGACTCGTTCTCCCTCGCGAACCATCTCCCCGAGCAGCACAGTCCGCGCCTGGTCCTGCAACGGCTGGCTTACAATCATCGCCCCTCGCCATTGGCCCGCTGCTTTTGCGCTGCATCCCTACGTTCCTCTGCCAGCGCGGATACTGCCATGCGCGCGATTTCAGAGCCAACGGGCGGGCGGCCATGGCGCCTCACAAAAGAGGCTGTGAGCTCGGCTACCGTTTCGTCCTTTGGCAAGTCCTCATAGCCTATGTCGTCCACCACGGGCTACAACTCCACCGGCGTCCGAGGCTTGGCAATGGGCTTCCCGTGGAAGGATGCCACCGCTTGCGCGAAGAAGCCCTTTGCCCGCCGCGCCTTGGGTGTCACCCTGACGACCCCGTTCTTGGTCACGCTGAGAAGTTCACGGCCTTGGGCGCGGTGATGGAGAACGCATAGTGCCAACCCGTTCGTCAAGGCCAGGCGCCGCTCGGGGTCCTTGGCCCATCCTTGAATGTGGGCGGCTTCCACAAGGCCCGGCTCGGCGATGCCGCACACGCAGCAGGCGCCGTCGATGTGGTCGTCACGACATCGAAAGGCAGTACCACGTCGACCGCCGGCTACACCTACAGCGATTCGCCGTTCATCTTCAACATCGCGCCCGATGCAGGAC
>JBHEMF010000044.1:0-9439 GCA_046352665.1 Thermoplasmatota archaeon | reverse complement strand
GCCTCGGACCATCGCGATTAAGAACAACCAAAGGTAAGGACCCACCCATGAGCCCCGAAGTACGCCAACCCGAATACCGCTTCCCGCCCCCACCCCTGATTCGAGCGTCTGAGACTGTGAGCGGACAGGAATCCCAGATTAGGGCCCTACCAATGGGTCCGAGTGGCTCCCGTACTCTTTGAAGATCGCAACGGAAGCCAGGTCCCAGTAGAGAAACAGGTTCTTCATTTCCAGGATGGCGTCCAGCAGGCGCCCCTTCGTGAAGCCGGCGTCGTGGTGCAGGATCATGGCGAACATGACGGCCAACTTGCCGTCGGGGCCTTGACCGAAGACAGGGACGTGCCGCATGCTCGTGGCTTCCAGGAACTGCACGGTGAGGCGGCGGAGGGCCTCCGTCTTCGTGGGGTCGGGAATCGTGAGGAAGATGTCCTGCGTGGCCTTGCCGGGGAGGACTTGCAGTTGCAGGCGGAGGCGGTCCTCGTTGTCGCGCGGGATCGCGACGCCCATGTTGATGCTTTGCTGGATGTCGAGTGGGGACCTTGATGCTGTAATGCACTTTGTCGCCTTCGTTCGTCTGGGTCTGGAAGAACATCCCTTCGTCCTGCAGCCAGCGCTTGACCTGTTGCTCGTCCACGGGCATGGGCAGCGTGGCAGCTTTCGTTGGCCTTGAGGCTTGCGCCAAGGCCGGAAACGTCGTTTCGCCTTTATCGGGCCAGTGAATAACCCGTAAGGGCTCAGTGGCGCCAAGGCTGCGGGGGGCGTGTTGCCTTGGCAGGCTGTCACGCCCCCTGCTGCCCCTTGTCCGTGTGGTTGCGTTTCCGTTGCGCCACGGCGACTTGGGCGCGGTCCCATAACTCGGGGGACACGATGGGTGGGAACGGCACGAGGATTCCGGCGTAGTAGGCCTTGCCTTTGAAGGCGGTGCTGTGGATGCGGTGCAGGACGTTCACGTGGTCTCCGGCGTCTGTCCGCTTGGCGACTTCGCGGAGCGTGCACCCGTCCGCGACGAGCTCGAACATGGCCCGGATCCGGGGTGCTACGGCTTCGTCCACGATGATGTCCTTCGTTGGGTACGTGCGAGTCCAGCCTGGGGGCGGCTTCGTCGGCCACTTGCCCTGCCGTGCGGCTTCGAGGCGGCCGGCGTGGAAGCGTTCCTGGATCGTGTTCACTTCGAGGTCGGCGACGGCGTCCATCATGGTGTTCACGAACTTCGTGATGGACGTGTCCGGCTGCGGCCCCATCAAGACGGCTTCCACGCGCACACCGCGTTCCTTGAGGAACGCCTCGACCTCGTGCACGTCGTGGCCGGCGCCGAAGCGGTCGCGGCGCCACACGACGAGGACATCGTAGGCTCGCCGGTCCGCGAGCTCGAGGAGCCGCACGAGCTTCTCCCGCGACATGTCGCGGCGGCTGCCCTGCTCCCGGAACACGCGCACCACCTGGTACTTCCTGAGCTCCCGGCAGTACGTGGTCCCGTCGCGGACCTGGGCGTCAAGGCTCCAGCCTTTCTTCTGCTCCGCCGTGGAGACGCGGGCGTAGAGTGCGGCGCGCGGAGGGCCAGGGCGAGTGGTTGGCAGGCTGTGACGCAAGAGAAGGACCTTACTCCGGGGACGGGTCTTATGGGCCTCCGTGGGTGGCGTGAAGGATTCGTTTTCGAGGCGAAACTGGTCTCCAAAGTAAGGTTGGCTTCCCATGCAACAAGTGCATTTTCGAGCCGTCTTGCCGAGACCATTCACTCGGTAACGATAGCGGCAAATACCCCACGCGGTATGGCATGGTTGCAGACCGGGCGCACACCTTCACGCACCCTCGCAACCTCCATGACCAGCCTCCCCGGCTGCATATTGGCGCTGCGAAGGGTATGTGAGCAAGGTTTTGGTAAAGTCGCTGAGCCGGAGCGAAATCCGGCCCGATCCGCGCTAATGCCTCCTGTTGCGGCGCCGGTTGCCAGGTCCGCAAGCCAGTCGTAGCCGCGCCTCCATGCGTTGCGCATGCCTGACATCCACGAGGCCATCACACTCCGGCAATCCGAGCCCTTTATCCGCGACAGGACGGTGGCCCCGCCGATGGAAGTCCAAGAGGCGCTGCGGCAGGCCGACGCGCACCTGAAGAACGCGCAGGAGCTGGCCGGCCGCCCCGTCGGCAAGGAGGAGCTCCTTTACATGTGGGACAACCAGATCACGGCGCTCGACAACTTCCTCGCCGACACCGAATCCGTCCCCGACGCCGCCTTCAAGGCCAAGCGCACGGAGCTCCGCGGTGTCAAGAAGACGCTCACCGACGCCGTCGTCGCGTTCGAGGCGCAGGCCGCCGGCGAGACGCCCGGCGAGGGCGAGCCCACGGAGGCCGAGTGGGTCGAGTCCTACCTCGAGCAGGCCGGCGAGATGATCCAACTCGTGAAGGAGGCCCTCGGCGAGAAGGTGAAGGACGTGAAGGACCTCCCGCAGTGGGAGGAGCCCCTGGCCGTCGTGAACGGCTACCTCGCGGACTCCGAGCCTTTCCAGGAGAAGTCGCACGACCTTAGGAAGGCGCGCAGCAAGGTCCGCCTCGCCCGCAAGGACCTGAAGGCGTCGATCGACCAGGTCTTCACGCAGTGGAAGGCCGCCGACCGGGCTTCGGCCTCGGCGGGGGACGACGAGGAAGAGGAAGCCGAGGCTTGACCGAGCCCGCCGGCGAGGTCAAGGCTCGGCTGGAGCGGGCCTTGCGCCCGCGACCCGTGGGGTTGCAAGGTTCGGGGGCGCGCACCCCGCCTGCATAGCCCTTAAATGAGTCGCCCAAGTCGGCCGCACGTCGGCAAGCCCCTGGCTCCGCTCGCATCCGGCCTGCGCCGGATGCGCGGCGAAAAGCCCTGCGGGCTTGTTCGCCGCCGGGTCCGTGGTCTAGCGGTTATGACGTCACCTTGACATGGTGAATATCACCAGTTCAAATCTGGTCGGACCCACTTCGGTGAAGGCTTTCGAGGCGAGGCCGAAGGCGGAGCGAGGATGCCTTTCGCCGATGCTTTCGGCGCCGCCGCGCCGAATGCTTCCGGCCCACGTTCGCTCATTGCCCTCGACTTCTCATTCCACGAAATACAGCGTCACCGCGAGGTGGCAGTCGGCCGCCCGGTCGAGGCAGTACAGCACGAGGTCGTACGCGCCGGCCACCAAGTCGAACGACTGCCGGCCCGTGGACGATTCCGCCGTGCGGCCCCAGTTTGGTACCGTCGCCTTCGACTCGTACGCGGCGACGTCGGAACGCTGCACGGCCGCCACCGTGAGGGACGCCTGCGCCGCCGTGAACGTGTAGCCGACGGTCTTGTTGGCCGCGACGTCGAACGGGATCTGGGCGTATCCTTTGGATGGCACGACGAAGGATTGGTTGTCGTAGAATGGCCGCCACTGGGGCTCCGTCGAGTGGCTGCGGGATGTGGTCGGCGCGTTGCTGGCGTTCCGTGTGCCGCTGGGGCCGTCTGTGACGCTGGAGCAGCCCGCAAGCATGACGAGCGTCGCCGCCAGCAGGAATGCCGCCACCCCAT
The DNA here is from genome assembly GCA_046352665.1 of Thermoplasmatota archaeon. Lineage (GTDB taxonomy): Archaea > Thermoplasmatota > E2 > JACPAO01 > JAHFTW01 > JAHFTW01. The sequence goes on along the minus strand of JBHEMF010000044.1, from coordinate 5,922 downwards.
TGCCCCGCATGGCGCTCGCAAAGGCGGGGCGCGGATAACGCTTGTCCGATTGTCTCCGGCGGAAGCGCCCGGGAGCCTTTTAGCCGGCGTGGCCCCTGCGCCCGCAACGGTGCGCCTTGGCGTCCCAAGAACCTGCCGAGAAGCGTTCCGCGGTCGAGCGTTCGCTAGGGCGGTTCGTGGCGAACGTCTGCGTCTGGTCGGCGCGCCACGCGGGCGTCGTGCTTCTGCTGCTTCTCGCCGTCACCGCCGGCTTCGCCTTCGGCCTCACGAAGGTGTACGTCCGCTCCGCCGACTACGACCTCCTCCCCGACGGCCACCCCTCGACCATCGCCAACGACCACGCAATCAACGAGGTGCCGGGGTTCCGTTCCGTGGAGACCATCTGGCTGGAGACGCGCGACCACTCCAACATCACGAGCCCGGCTGCCATCCGCGCCGCCGAGGAGGCGGAGGACTACATTCGCGCCCGCGTCCCCGAGATCAACTACACCTACTCGATGGCTTACCTGGTGAAGCTCGTCAACTACACGGCAAGCGGCATCCCCAATCCGGCCTGCAGTCCGTTGCCCGTGACGCTGCCGCCGGGAGTGCCTCCCATCCCCAACCCGGGCGACGTCCTGCCGCCGGGGTCGTGCGCACCGTTGCGGGCGCCGCAGGAGAGCGCCTTCAGCCTGCCGGCAAGCGACGACGAAATCCAGCGCGACTACGACATCATCTTCCTCGCCAACCCCGGCGCCGTGAAGGGCGCCGTGAACGAGCCGTTCACGGGGACCCTTGTCGTTTTCATGTACGACTTCGGGCTCACGAAAGCCGGCCCCGCCGCCGTGCTGCCCGCGAGCGAGAAATTCCTGCATGCCGCCGAGGAGTACCGCGCCACCGGCTGCGGCGAGTCGGCGCTCCGGTTGCAGAATGGCCTGCCGCTCGTCGATTGCGACAAGGTGTACGTGCTGGGCGAGGCCATCAACGCCCACATGACGGAGCTTGCGAACTCCGATTTCCTCACCTTCGGCCCCATCGTGTTCGTCGTGACACTCATCGTCCTCTTCTTCGCTTTCAACGACCTCGTCTCGACCCTCATCGCAGCCCTCTCATTCACGCTGGGCCTCGTCTGGACGTACGGCTTCATGGGCTACATGGCGATGCCCCTCACTTTCTTCGGTCTCCTCATCGTCCCCATCACTCTGGGCGTCGGCAAGGAGTACGCGATCTACGTCACGAACCAGTTCCAGGAGTACGTGTCGGAGGGCAAGCCGCGCGAAGAGGCCTTGCGCCTCATGGGATCGCGGGCCGGTGCCGCACTTCTTCTTGCAAGCCTCACCTCGATCCTGGGCGTCGCGACCATGGCGCTTGCGAATTTCTTCATCATGCGCGACCTTGCCATCCTCACCTGCATCTCGTTTGCGTCGCTGTTCGTCATCTCCATCACGTTCATCCCGGCAGCGCAAGCCCTGCGACGGCGCACGAAGCGGCGCGCCTACCGGCCGAGCCGCTCGATGGGCAGGCTCGCCGGCGCCCTGCGGCGCCACCCGGTCCTCGTCGTGGCCGGCGTGCTCGTCGTCACCGCCGGCCTCGCCACGGAATCGCTGCGCATCGAGGAGTATTTCGGCATCTCGGGCGGCTTCAAGGAAGGCGACTACCTCGAGACGTCGTACCGGTACTACAACGAGGTGCTGGGCGGCTCCGGCACCGAGCTCGTCACGATCGAAGGCAACGTCTCGGACCCGCACACGATCCAGTACCTGCGCGACCTCGACGCCTCGTTCAAGGCGGACACGCGCACCATCCCCAAGGAGAGCAACGTCAACTCCCTCATCATTGCCTTGGAGACGTACTACGCCCTGCGCGACGGCCTCCTCAACCCCGCGGCTCTCGGCAGCACCCTGAACCACACGAACATCCCGACGGACGCCGCCGTCGTGCACCGCGACATCGACGCCATGTTCGATTCGCGGCCGTGGTCGTCGCTTGCCGCCCTGTTCACCGGACGGACGGGCAACGTGGCGGTGACGCACGTATTCTACCACATCGGTTCCGAGACGTACGACGGCCTCAAGACGGACTGGGATTCGCTCAATGCCGACATCGCCCGCGCCGACCGGGCAAGCCCCGGCGGCATCCGCCCCGACAGCGTGCAGGACGTGAACCTCGTCGGGACGCAGGACACGTTCTACCTCTACGTCACGTACGGCCAGCCCTGGCTCGAGTACGTCACCTACATGGCGTCCTTCATCACACTCTTCCTAGCCATCGTCGTGGTGGGCCGGGCGCGCGATCTCCTCGCCCTCGTGCCTGGTGCTGCCGCCTTCGGCCTCTGGTTCGCGGGCGTCTTCGGGCAGGACGTACGGCTCGTGTGGCTCGCGGCCGGCGCCGCTGCAGTGACCTTGGCCGTCCTCGCCCTGCTCCGCTCCCGCGACATCGGCGCCATCATCGTGCCGATGCTGCTGTCCGGCATCTGGTGGGCCGGGCTCCTGCCGCTCTTCGGCATCAAGGCGAGCCTGACCCTCATGCTGCCCACGGTGTTCCTCATCAGTGTCGGCAGCGACTACGCCATCCAGTACGTGTGGAACTACCGCCAGACGGGCGACATGCGCAAGGTGTACGAGTCCACGGGCAAGGCGAACCTCTTCGTCGTGGCGGCGACCGTACTGGCGTTCCTGCTCTTCGTCCCCATGAAACTCGTGCTCTCCAGCCAAGGCGCCCTAGCGGCGGCGCTTGCCATCCTGGTCATCTTCGTCGTGACGACGCTCATGGTGCCGCTGTTCTACCCAGCCTCGCCGCCGGCCCGCCCCGCGAAGGCTCGGCCGGCCGGCGCAACGAGCCCGACGATCCCGCCGCGCAGCCGCGAAGGGCGGACCGTGACCTGGTCCCAGCCCAAACGCTAGCGCCTCAATCTGGCCTGGCCCGGATGCTGCGCGCCGCGTCCGCGAAACCCATTGCCAGCACGAGTGCCGCGACCGCCCCCAGGATGGCGAAACTGAGCCAGGACGCGCCGTCGATGCGTCCCGTGGCGACGACGGCGACGAGGTTCAGCGGGTCGCGGGGCAGAAGGAGGCTGAGGCCCGCCTGGGCGAGCGCCGCGAGCGCATAGGAGGCTTGCGTCGGCCCGTCGCGGCGCAGGCGGGCGGCCAGCGCGAACCCCGTGCCGGCAAGTGTGGCGGTGAGGAGGAGGCTTGCGAGGCAGAGCCACCCGAGGTTGTGGACGGGCACGTGGTTGAGTTGGAGAAGCCCGGCCCAGAGCAGGAACTGCGCTGGCGCCAGGAGCAGCGGCACAAGGAGCTTGCCGGCCAGGATGGAGCGCAGCGAGGCCGGCGCCGAGCGGAGGATGGTGAGGGTGCGCGACTGCAGCTCGCCAGCCAAAGAGTCGGCCGCGATGGCGCCGGAGAGGAAGACGGGTGTGAGGAAAAGGAGTGGGATGAGCGTCGAGTAGAGGAACGGGTAGGGGAGCTCCTGTTGGGCCGCGTCGCCCACGACGACGGATTGCACTTGCAGGCCGATGCGCTCCTGGCGCTCGATGCGGATGGCCGACTCGTAGTCCTGCAGCCAGCCCTTCAGTTGCGTGACAAGGAGCGTGGATTGCAGTTGGCCGTCCGGCAGCAGGAGTGTTATCGTCCTTGTTGCGTTGCCTGCGGCGCTCTCCTGCACGACTGCTTGGTATCTTCCCGCGTGGAATCCCGCAAGGGCCGCGGCGGCATCGACGTGGGCGAGGCCGAGGCCGCCGAAACGGTCGTAGCGCGTTTGGATGAACGAGTCGAAGTGGTCTCCGTCGTCGGGCCCGACGTAGGCGACCTGGCCGCGCGCCTGGGCGTGCAGGGAACCAGGATCGTACAGGGCCAGGAGGCCCACGGCGAGGAACGCGCTGAAGGCCGCGATGAAGAACTGCACGAGGAGGGCCACGACGATGGACTTCTCGCGCACGATGTCACGGAGTTCCTTCTGCGCGACGCGGAGGGCCGGCATCATGGCCGCACCGCGAAGACCATGGCGAGGTCGTAGAGGAAATGCAGTGCCACGGCGCCGAGGAACGCCACCGACGGCCATGGGCGTGCAAGCCGACGGGCGGAGGCCGCGATCCCGGAGCAGAGCATGTGCAGCCCGAGCGGTGCCAGGAGGAGGAGCCAGTTGCCCGCGACGCCGAAAACCGTGAGCGTCTCTGTGCCGAGGGGCAGGCTGCCGAAGCCGACGAAGGCCAGCACGAGTGCGAGCTTCTCGCCCACGAAGAAGCCGGCCCCTGCCCATGCGCCCGCCGCCCAACCGCGACCGCCCACTTGCCGGCGCCGCGCCGCAGCGACCGCGAGCTTCAGCCTCTCCTCCACGAACGCGACACCCAGGAAGATGATGGCGAGCGCCGCGACGGCGCCCCGCGTGAGGCCGAGGGGGATCACGAGGGAGAGGACGAGGAGCTCCAGCGCGAAGGCGAACGGTACCGCGAGGGCACCCGCAGCGACGGTCCCCCAACGGGTGCGACAGCGGAGTGCCAGGGCTGCGATCGCCTTGTCGCGCAGCCGCCGCGGCGAGAACAGCGTCTCCTCACGGTACAGCGAGACGCCGACGAGCGTCGTCGCCACCGTGCAGAGTGCGAGCGGCAGCGTGGCATAGATGAAGGGGCCGGCGCCCACGACGTCCCCCTGCATGGACGAGACGAGGACGGCCACGGGGCTGAGGAACGCGACGGCCGGGATGGCGGTGAAGATCGCGGGCAGGAAGAGGAAGACGGAGAGCATCGTGGTGGTGCCCGTGAGGAGGAACGTGAGCTCCCTTTCGCTGCGCGCCAGGAGACCCAGCACGAGGGCGGCGGCAAGCACGAAGGCGATGACGGGGACCGCGGCGAGCCAGCCCTGCCAGCCTGCGCCGGAGACGACGGCGGCCACCACGAGGACGGCGCCGCCTGCCACGACGTACGGCAGGCTGCGGCCGAGAAGGAGCGTGCGGGGATGATGCGGCGTCGTAAGCGAGATGAGGGCGCGGCGGCGGGTGCGGTCGGCAAGGAGTGTGCCGGAGTAGAGCTGTGCCACGAAGTTCATGGGGATGAGGAAGGCGAATGTCAGAAGCAGGCTGCGCACCGGGAACGGCGGGTCCACGTCGGACGGCTTGAGGTTGGCAAGCGCCGTGGCGGCTTGTGGCGCCTCGGCTTGCAGGATGGACGGCGGGGTCGCATTGAGCGGCGCGGGCGCCGGCGCGGGGGCTGCCCGGTTGGGTGTCGCCAAGAGCAGGTTCACGGCCACGGGGTAGGCGGCATCCTGGTCCGGCTCCTTCGCCAGTTCGGCCTCCTGCCAGTGGCGCAGCGCCTCCTGGAGTTCCCGCACGGCGGCAAGCGAGGCGGCGGAGCCGGGGTCGTAGCGGACGTAGGCGGTCACTTGTGGCATCGGCTGGACACATGCGCCGTCCCGCACCCGCTGGCATGGCCAGGAGGCGTTTGCCGGCGGGAAATGGACACCCAGCGCGCAGCCGGCACGGCAGGCGCGGTACTGCGTTTCGAGCGTGGATTGGGACGAGGCGACGGGGGGCGAGGCTTGGACGTCGAGGACGGCGCCGCCCGCAAGGCCGCCCGGCACCAGCGTGAAACGAAGGTCGGAGAGGATTGCGGGCGCAAGCGGCGAGCCCTCGGCGACGGTCACGGGGTAAAGGCCGCGGTCCGGGTGCAGGCCGCGCTGCAGCGCCAGCGGAAAGATCCCGGCGAGGACGACGCCGAGCAGGACGAGGCTGACGAGCGTGGATGGCTTGCGGAAGGCGCCCAGCAAGCGGCGCACCTCGTGCCGCGCGAGACCCAGGACGGCGCGCCTAGTGCCGCCCATCGTGCCTTATGCCTCCTCGCCCGATGCCACCTGGAGGATCTCGTCGAGCGCTACCGGGTGCTCGGGATCGAGGACGAGTCGCCGCTGAACGCGATCACCGAACAGACACGTGCCGCGCTCGAGCGGGAGC
>JBHEMF010000043.1:0-9630 GCA_046352665.1 Thermoplasmatota archaeon | reverse complement strand
GAGCGTTCCTCTCGTCATCCACCGCCAATTGTGCCGTCCCGGAGGGCGGCCGGCTTTTTGGGGGGCGTCAGGAACGCAACAGGATCTCGCCGGTCTGGGCGCCGGCGTCCTCGGCCGGCTGGCAGTGCCGGCAGGGCTCGTGACTTGGTCCTTCAACGCCGCGGGATGGAGGTCGGACTGCTGTGCCAGGCGCGCCGAGCCGAGGACGGTCTGGCTCGCAAGGCGGCTTGCGACGTCGCGGGAGAGCCCCACTTTGACGCCGGCGTCGGCCATCGCCTCGACGAGGTGGAAGACGTACATGGGGCCCGTGCCGGAGAGGCCCGTGACGGCGTCCATGAGGCGCTCGGGGACCTCCTCCACGGTGCCGACCGCCTCGAAGACGCTGCGCGCGAGATGGATGTGCTCGAAGTCGGCGTGGGCGCCGGGTGCGATGGCTGTCGCCCCCATGCCGACGGTGGCGGCGAGGTTCGGCATGGAGCGCACGACGGCGATGCCCGGGAGCGCCTCCTCGATGCGTTGGGTGCCCACACCTGCGGCCATGCTCAGGACCAGGGCACCCGCATCGACGTAGCCGGCCAGTTCCTCCAGGACCTCGGGCAGGATCTGCGGCTTCACGGCAAGGAGGATCACGCTTGCGTCCTCAGCCGCCTTGCGGTTGGAGGCGACGACCCGGATGCCGAGCTCCTTCGTGAGCAGGGCTGCGCGGTGCGGGTGGCTTGCCATCAGGTGCGACGCGGTCGTCCACTTCTCCTTGAGGAGTCCGCGCACGATCGCGGCGCCCATGTTCCCGCAGCCGATCACGGCCAGGCGCTTCGCCATGCCGGGGCATCCGTGCGCGGGCTATCAACCGTTCCGCGGCTCGGGGAGGACGTAGAGCGCCCGGCGGAAGCGCGGCACGAACGCCACGAGGACCGCCATGCGCGACAGGGCCACGCGGTCGAGGCGGCCCTCGGAGAGCCAGCCGATCGCACCCGTCGTGGCCCCCAGGCGCGGGTCCTTGGCAAGCGGGCCCAGCACGTCCGACACCATCTCGCCCCGCAGCGCCCGCACAGTCACCCAATCGGGGTAGTGGAAGGCCGGCCCCCAGCCGTGCGTCTCCCAGCCGGTCCGGTCGATGACGACGCATCCCTGCGCCTCGAGGTAGCCCTCGGCGCCGGGGAACCGCACCAAGCCCGCCTCGATGCCGACGGCGTAGTCGCAGCCGGGCCAGGCCGCCCGCGCCGCGACCGCACGACGCCGTGCCCCCTGCAGCGTCTCGTCGTCCTTCGGCTGCTCCGGCACACCGGTCGGGACCGCGAAGCCGCGCACCTGCACGGGGACGGGGACGAGGCGCGTGAACTCGGCGCGCACAGCCGCGACCTTCACCTCGTTGGCTGAGCCCACGGCGACCTCGACGGGGGCAAGCCGGGCGCCGTCGGCGTCCGTTCGGCCCGCATGGATCGCCGTGCCGGAGATCGGGAGGAGGTCCTGGCCGAGGACGTGCGGTACAATCTGCACCTGCAGGGGCTTCATGCCATGTTTCTGCCGCGCCACGTTGATGGCGAGGGCCGCGGGCTCGGTCTCTGGCGAGACCACGATGCGGTCGTAGTCGCCCGTCGCGGCCGGGCCGTGCGGGTCGGCAAGCGGCCGGACCGTGAGGCCGCCTTGGTAGCCGGTGCTGCGCAGGAACGCCTCGACGGCCTTGGCGCGCGCGCCCCAATCCGTGACCTTGCGGTCGGGGCGCGTGGCGAGGGCTGCGTCCGTGACGCCGACGAAGATCTCGTCGGCCCCGTCGGCGGCGGCGCGCAGGAGGGCCTTGTGGCCGGCGTGGAAGGGCTCGAACGTGCCGCCGAGGCAGACGCGCACGACGGCGAAGGCGGGCCGCTCTTGAAATGGGCGACGGTCACGTGGACACGACCGGCTAGCGCCTGCGGTAGAGGGCCCAGAAGGCCGCGAAGGCGCCGCCTACGGCGAGGCCCAGCGCTGCGGCGTCCGGGAGGAGCTGCAGCACGGATGGCAGTCGGCGCGGCCGGGGTTTATCCTTTCTGGGACAGGTTTGCGCCTAGGCGGCCTGCAACTCGATGTCGCCCTTCAACTGCACGCCGCCGGGGCCGCAGAACATCGCGTACGCAGTGCCGCTCGGGTACTTCTCGCCGACCGTCGCCTTCTTCGCGTCCGTGTTGCCGCCGCCTGGCGGGGTCTGGTACGGGTCGCAGCCGGACGGGAGCGTGGCGGTGAGGAGGATGGTGTCCTTGTCGGTCGCGGCGCCGAAGGGGCAGCCGCCCACGTACTGGCCGCCTGCGCCAACGAAGCCGCTGCCGGAGCCGCCCGCGGCGGAGGTGCATTCGCGCTTCTCGACGGTGCCGTTCACGACGGGGCCCGTGGTTGCGCCTGACGTGGGGCCGCCGGTGGTGCCGTCCGTGCCGCCGCTGGTCGTGCCCGACGTGTCGTCGGACGAGGAGCAGCCGGCAAGGAGGAGTGCTGCCGTGCAGGCGAATGCGAGGAACAGGCGGATGGGCGTCATGTGGACCTGTGGGCGCCCAGTCCCCCGCCCTTCAAGGAGGTTTTGGCTAGGCCTCGTAGTGGAACGTGACGCTGGCTCCGCCGCACGACGAGATGATGACGTTGTCGGCGCCATCCGGCACCGTGGCGGAGGCCGGGCTGGACGTCGGCTGGTCGGTCTGCACGACGCTGTTGGTCCCCGCCCAGAACTGGATCAGGTAGTTCGCCGCGGGGGCCGACGTCGTGAATGTGATGGTGTAGGGTTTGCCGATGGTCGCGACGTCGAGGTCGAAGCCCACGTGGTCCACGTCCGCGGGGAGGCCGTTGATGAAAGCGTTGGCAGCGCAACCCGACGCGAGTCCGGCGACGTAGCCGCCGTCCACGGTCTGGATCGGGCCGGCCGCGGCCGCCGCGGCGGTGGCATTGACCGTGAACGGGTAGCTGTTGGAGGCGCCTTTGGCGTCGCTGATGGCGAAGGTCCCCTTGTAGGAGCCGACGGCGGTGTAGCTGTGCTTGGCGGAGTCGGGGAGGACCTTGCCGGTGGCGTCCGTCTTGCCGTCGCCGTCCCAGTCGAGGTTCCACGTGATGGCGTCGCCGTCGGGGTCGCTGCCCTTGAGGGAGAACGTCACGTTCACGGGGATGGCCCCCTGCGGAATGTCGGCGACGACGGAACCCGTGGGCGCGCGGTTGCCGCTGCCGCCTCCCGAGCCGCCCGTGGAGCCGCCGCCGGAGCCGGTGCTGCCGCCAGCGCCGCCTGCAGGGCCTTTGGACGTGGTCGCGCCAGCGCCGGCCTTGGAGGTCGGGGCGCCGCCGGCGCCGCCGTTGCCCGTCGAGGACGAAGTGTCGGTGCTGCCGGAGCAACCCGCAAGGACGATCGAGAAGATGAGCAAGCAAGCGATGGCGTGGCCGAAGCGGCGCATGCGCCCCGCTTGCTCCTCCCACGTTTAAGTATTGTGTCGGACGGCCGGGCGGCCATCTGATGCGCGCGTCCGTCCCGCACTAGGCATTTCGTCGGCGCGCCTAACAGCCCGGTTTGAACAAAGCACTTGAACCCGCGCAGTCCTGTGCGCGGCATGCGGAAGGTTGTCGTCGCATCGCTGCTCGTGTTCGTCCTGCTCCTCGCCGGCTGTTCGTCCTCCAAGGACACGGGCGGCGCCACTTCGGGGCCATCCTCCAACGGCAAGACCACCACGAAGGGCACGCCCGGCGCGGGCACGAGCGGCACTGACACCGGGACCGGCTCGCACACAGGCACCGGCACCACGACGGGCGGCGGTGGCGGCGGCACCACGACCACGACCACCGGCCCCTCCAACAACAACACGAACATGGGCACGGGTCCGGAGACGTGGTTCCTGCACCGCACAGGCGAATGCGCCACCGACAAGTTCACTGACACGATGGACATGGCGGACACACCGGACGACCTGGACGGTTGCGGTTCACGCGGCACCGGGGTCGTAACGGGCACGGACCTCGGCACGTTCGTGGCCACGGTGCCGACGCACGGCTTCGCCTCAGGTGCAGCCATTTCGGCGAAGATCTTCATCACCACTGAGGCCCCGAGCCAGCCCACGGTCACGGCCACCGTCATGAGTGGCGGCGCCTCGGTTGGGTCCGGCTCGAAGGATGGCCTGACGGGCGGCGTCGCGGGTGCTGCAGGGGTAAGCCCGCTCACGGCATGGACCGAATTTGACATCGACATCACCACGACGGCGGACATCCCCATGGGAACCGACCTGCAGATCGTGATCAATGTCGCGGGATCCCCTTCGGCTTTCTTCGGCCTCGAAGAGGACCATGCGAGCCAATTCACACTGACTTGAAACCCAAGTGGCTTCGTGGGCACGTGGGAACACTCTTGATGCGGGGGTTACTCGGCACGATTACATTTGCTTAGCCAACTCTACGCCGTCGCCTGCTTCAGCGCCCGGTGCTGCTCGCGGCGCTCTTCACGGCGGTTGGCGCCAGACCCGACACGAGACCACGCCTGCTCGCGCGTCATGCCAGGGCCCAGTACGCCGAAGCCCACGGGCTTCCGGAGGCGCCGCGCCAAAACGGAATGGACAGTGGCCTTATGCCTCCGAAGCGCCATGCCGCATCGCCCTACCTTGGGCAGATGATATTATGAAAATGAACCGTTGCTCCTTGGCAATGCTGGCAACGCTCGTCGCGCTTGCATTTTTGCCCTCGGTCGCCGCGAACTGCGATATGCCCGACATTCCCGTATGTTCTGATCTCTGCCTGGTGCCTACATGCAATGGTGCCCTCAATCTCCCCTATGCGGAATGTATGGCTTTGGGAACGGCCGGGAACGGCGTGGATCGTGCAAATGGGGCCGTCGATTACGGCTTTGACGTTGCAGATTGGGGTGTTAGGGTGGCCCGCGCCGTTGTGTTTGGTGACCAGTGCTGAATTTGATGCCTCCGGGTCAAAGCCTGTTCGAGAGACTTTAGTCCGTTCGAAGGTAGCGGGATTCCGCTTCCAGTTTCAGGCTTGAATGTGCTTCAGTGCCCGGTGCTGCTTCACGGCGCTCTCCACGGCGGTGGCGCCGGCGCCGACGCGGGCCCACGCCTGCTCGCGCGTCATGCCGGGGCCCGTCACACCGAAGCCCACGGGCTTCCGGAGGCGCAGCGCCAAATCCGCGAGGAGCCGGGCGCATTCGCGCGCGATGAGCTGGTCGTGGCCGGTCTCGCCCTGCACGATGGCGCCGACGCATACGACGGCGTCCACGTCGCTGCGCTCGAGGAGCGCCTGCGCCGCAAGCGGGATGTCGAAGGCGCCTGGGACGTGCACGTGGTGCGCGATGTGGCCGCCCAGCATGCGGGCCTTCTCGTGCGCCGCCTGCGCCATGCGCGTGGTCACGTCGTAGTGGAAGTCCGACTGCACGAGCGCCAGGCGCGGCAGGTCGCCGCCCGAACTCACCGCGGGGGCGCCGCTTGTGTGCGGAGTGCGCGAGGCGGTCACGGTCGGCGCAGCCGGCGGCACGTACGGCGCCTGCACGGGGCGCGTCGGGGCGATGACCGGGGCGGCCGACATCGTGGTGGGCGCGGCGGCGGCAAGCTCCGCGTTGGGCGGCAGGGTGGTGTCCATGGAAGGCTCCGGCGAGATCGGTATGGAGGAGAGCGAAGCAGGGATGGGGCTCGGACTGGGGGCGGGGGCAAGCGGTGTGGGCTCCGTCTCCCCCTCCCCGTGGTCGATAACGGCCTTGAATGGCCCCGCAGCAGGGGTGGACATGGTGGCGGATTCCAGCCACTTGCGGTGCACGGCGAGGTCGGCTGCGGCGTCGAGGGCGGCGCGCTCGTGCTCGGCGGCGTGCGGCCCCTTGTTCTCCTCGGAGGTCTTTACCTGGTAGGGGCTGAACCGCTTCGGCGTGAAGACCTGCAGATCGGGCTCGGGGAGCTTGGCGAGGATGTCCTTGGCCGTCGGGCCCTGCGGCGGATCCGGCGCCCGCGGCGGCTCGGCGCGGATGCCTTTGCCCGTGCGTGGGTGCTCCTTCAGGTCGGGGCGCTGGTACTCCTCGAAGAGCTCACCCTCGTCCACCTTCACGGTGGCGGGCCCGGCCGGCGGCGGCGCGGTCTTGCCGGGCAGAGACGCCACGGGAATCGGCTTCGGCGCTGCAGGGCGCGGGATCTCCGGGACCCCGATTCCCTTCGCGAGGTTCGCCTTGGTAAGCGGCGGCGCCGGCCCTCCCGGCGGTGGGAATTGGTACCCCGCGGCCTTCAGGCCCTTCGTCTTTGGGATGGGCTTGCCCTGCGCATCCAGGCGCGGCGGGGCGGTGTACTCCTCGAACTCCGCCGTCGTGTCCGTGATGGCGGGCGGGCCCTGGGGCTGGGGCTTCGCAGCCTCCTTGGCGTCCCCGTCGTGCCCCATCCCAGGAGAGTGGAGGGCTTGGGTTATTGAATGTTTTTCCGAAACGGGCGGAGGGGCGTCGGCGCGCCACCGCCGCAAGGACGGCCGCGCCCACGAACCCCAAAGGCATGGCTGGGGTCGCGTGGTCCGCGGGCCGCGCCGCCGCCGGCGGGGCGTCGTTTGCGTCAACGCCAGGTTGCGCAGCCTCATTGGGCGGCGCGCCACCGACTGTTGCCGCCGGGTCGGACGGCGCCGGCCGCGTCGCCGCCGTCACGTTGGCGGCCGGGAGCGGGTCCACATGCACCGACCAGGTGCCGGTGTAGTCCAGCGCCGTGGCCGTGAGGTGGAACGGTCCCGATGCCCCGACCAGCCTCGTCACGGCTTGCGGCATGCCCGCGGTGGCGTTCCACGCAAAGACCTCTTTCCCTGCGGCGTCCGCGATCCTCAGGTCGAGGCTCCCAAGGTCCAAAGCGGCGGCGGCCTCGACGCGGATGGGCGCCGTCGCCGTCCAGTTCACGTGCTGCACCTCGTACGATGTCGCCTTCGCATCGCCGGCCGCGTGCAGGACCGCTCCCGGCTCGTCCCGCCACGTCACGACGGGCACAGGCGGGAAGGCGTCGCCTTCGAGGAGGGCCGGTGCGGCCCGGTCCAGCACACGCACGCGCAGTCCCGCCGCGTAGGGGTCGCCGGCGGCCCAGGCGCGGATGATGAGGCTCAACTGTGCCCCCCTCATGGCAGGTTGCAGGTCCGGTGTGATCGTCACGTTCACGTCCACGGGCGCGTCGGGCATGCACGTCGCCTCGTCGCCGGGGAAGAGCGCGAATGTTGCGCGGCCGAACGGGTTGGTCGGCGTGCCGTCCATGGCGAATTCCGCGTGCGTGCCGACGGTGCCGAACCAGCCGCCCTGGCTCGTCCTCGTGCCACCCGTTAGGAGTGTGATGGGCGTGTCGCACGCGAACTGGAAGGCCAACCTGAAATCGCCCCAGACATCGACGTCGTTGGGCAGCACGTAGAGGAACGCGATGCCGCACGGGTCGTAGGCGACGAAGGGGCTGGTTTCGAGCGGGAACGGGACGTCCGCGGCCTGGGCCGGGTCGGGTGCCACCCGCTGCATCACGTAGAACGGCCGCTCCCCGCACGCCGGCAGGCCCGCCTGCGAGTCCCCCTCCATGAACGGCGTCGGAAGGGGATTGGCCGTGAACTCGACGGCGCCTCCCGCGGCGTAGTGGGCAAGACCCAGGGCGAAGGCGGCAAGCGCGAACATTCCGTGCGGTGGCATGGGACCGACCGTGCAGGAAACGGCTGGCAGTGACTTAAGGGTTCACGTGCTGCGTTGGAGATGGCGTCCCGACGCGCGCGCCGGGTCCGCCGGCCCCACGTCCTGGAAGCCCTGGCGCTGGCCCGTGCCGGCGCGCTTGGCAAGCTCCTCCGGGCGCTCCAGGATCCAGAACGCGTTCACGGCGTGCTCGGCCACGCGGTTCTCGCACACCTTCACGAGCTCGGCGTCGGAGGCGGCCTCGTCCATGTGCACGAAGGCCTCCAGGATGTGCGTAGATGTCATGAGCTGCGCCTGGCCGATGGCGAGGCTCGCCTCGTGGCCGCACTGCTTGTCGATGGGCTCGGGGCCCACCATGCCGCACACGACCACGATGTCGCAGCCGCCCTGCTCGATCATCTGCTTCGCGGCCACGGCGAGGTCCTTGAAGCCGGGTACCGTGCGGCGGAAGATGCGCTGCGGGGCGATGCCCTGCGCCAAGAGCGCCTGCACGGCAGGCTCGCCCATGTCCACGGTCGCGAAAGTGGTGTCGATGACGCCGTAGCGGGGCTGGGACTTGTTCGTTGTGACGCGCCGCACGACGGCCGTCTCCGTGTCCTGGTCCCCCTTCCACATGAGGCTCATGGGTGTTCCTCGCCAGGAAGGTCCGGAAGATGAGGCTGCCGCAGCCTCGCCGCCAGCTGAAACACTGAAAACACTGAAAACACTGAATCGTGGAAGTTCGCCTGCCAACAGCTGCTCTATCTCGAGCGGCCGTCGGTGGGACGTTTCCAGTGGGTGCCGGCTCTACCTGTACAGGACGGGCTGCACCGGGTTGCGGGTGCGGAAGAAGATGGATGTCGTGGGCAGCACGATGAGGACGATGATGACGACGTCGAGGAAGATCCAGACGAGGGAGACGAAGCTGCGGTCCATCATGCGGTATGCGGAGTAGATGGCGTGCCCTCCGGCGCCGAAGATGAGGGCGACACGGCCCCACTCCTGCCGGCCTAGCGTCCCGATCCCGCCCAGCACCAGTGCCAGGGCGACGCCGAGGTTGGCGAAGGCGTTGATCTGGGCCTTCACGGCATAGTCGCCGAAGAATCCGCCGCCGTTGTCCACGCTGGAGACGAATTCGCCCGTCGTGAACCAGAAGATGGCGGCGAAGACGGCAAGGCCGGACACGACGAAGGCGATGACTCCGGCGGCGGTGACGTTGCCAGGCCGGCTCCAGCTCGGCTTGGCCTGCACGAAGATGGGGGCCGGGCCGCCGAGGGCCGCGTAGCCGGGGTCGTAGGCCATGGGAGGCGCCCGGGAGGCGCGCGTCACGGCGCCTGGGGCGACGTAGCGGACCGGGGTCTGGCCCGAGGTCGGCCGGTTTGCGGAACCTGGACGGGCAGCACGGATGGGGGCGGGCATCACCCACTCCAGGAAAAACGCGCTATTTGGCCTTGTGGGCCAAAGGAAACTTGTGCACGGTTTCTTGCACAGATGGGATTCCCCCACACGCGGTCCTGCAGCGGGTTCCTGCAGTCCGACGACGGCGTCCACGTCGAGGGAACCCTCTCGGTGTTCGACGTGGGGAGCGGCCAAAGCCCGCTAGGCCCATTCCATCTGAGGGCCAACTGCCACAAGGCGCCGCCGTCGTCGGACTGCAGGGCCCTGTCGATCCTGGTCGCACCGGATCGCTGGCGAAACCCGGAGACTGGAACCTGCCGAAGGATCGGTTGCCGCTGCAGCCTACTCGTCTCCGACGGTGGAACGGTACAGCGTCTTGCCGGCCGCGCGCTCGGCCACCTTCTCGATGATCTTGCGCGTGCCGTCGAGGTCGCCGAGGAAATGCGGCAAACGGACGACCCGGCACGGCCAGCCGCGCTTGGCGCACTCCGACGCGACGGCCGCCTCGTCGTACTTCTGGTCGAAGCCCAAGGCGATGATGTCGGGCATCAGCTCGCGGGCCTTGGCCAGTGCGTCGATGCCGTCCTCCGCCGTCGCCACGCGGTAGCCTCGGAAGGCGAGGTACTCGGCGCACACCTCACGCC
>JBHEMF010000042.1:0-9643 GCA_046352665.1 Thermoplasmatota archaeon | reverse complement strand
GTGGGCGTGAGGGCGGGAGGCAGCGCGGGGCTTGCATCGCCCCCCGACGTCGTCGGGGACGGCGCGGCGGGAGGTGCCGTCTGGGCGCAACCTGCGATGAAGACGCATGCAAGCAGGACGGCGGCAAGTCGCACGGACCTTGCTCGAGCCGCCCGGCTACTTAGGGGAGCCCGCAAACGTTCAAGTCGTTTCATCTTCCGTCGATTCTCTGGAGCCGTTTCGGTGCTGCCAGGTGAGCCGAAACCAAGTCGCCAACAAGCGCTCCCGCAGGGCCGCAATCGTTCCGACGACGGCGGCGCCTTCATGACTGGCCCTTGTGAGCATTTCTGGGGGCGCGCGAAGCGCGCCCCTTTCAGATCGGGTTGACGGTTCGGTCGAAGAAGTCGCCGCCGTCGTCGGACTGCAGGAACCCGTTGGCGCAGCAGTTGTTACGAACACGTACTACATTGGAAGCAGGGACGGCAATCGTCTGCCGCGCGCAGGAATTCCGGTGGCGCCTTCGACCTACTTCGAGCTCGGCTTTGGCGCCTTGCGGAACCAGTTCGTCATGGCGTTCATGCGCGGCACCTGGCGGTCCTTGGCAAGGCCGTACTCCTTGCGCGGGTCGTGCTTGGCGCGCGACCACTTGGCGTCCATCTTCGGCTGCGTCCAGCGCGGGTCGCGGTGCATGTGGTCGGCCTCCTCGCCGTGCCGCACGGTCTCGGTGGAGCGGGGCACCGGGGCGCGGACGTCGCGCCGTTGCCGGGAAACACGTTCGATGCCCGGCTCCCTGGCAGGAGCATCCCTCTTGGAGACGACCTCGGCGTCCGGCTTGGCGCGCTTGGCCGCCTTCTTGGGCTTCCGTGCCGCCTTCTTCGGTGCCTTGCGTTGGCTGGGCATGTGCAATCCAATGGGTCGTCCTGCCTGATATCCTTTCCCCGCGGCAAGCCGGGAACGGCTTTTGCCGCGACGTGGCTGCGCCGGCCATGGCCAACTTCCAGGTGGACCTGTCGCCCTGGCTCAAGGCCACCTTCGACAAGGGGTGGCTCGAGCAGAATGCCCAATGGAAGGACTTCGGCAACGGCTCGCGGATGGGCCGCCTCGGCCGCGACGGCAACGTCGGCCTCGTGGTTTACCACATCCAGGGCGGGGCCCCGCCGTCCGTCTTCGGCGCCCACACGCACACGGGCGGCGAGATGTACTACGTCCTCGACGGCGAGACGTACGACGACGACGGGACCTACCCCAAGGGGAGCCTCGTCTGGATGCGGCCGGGGAGCCGGCACACGCCCAAGACGCGCGGCGACACGTGGATCCTCGTCCTCTGGCCGGACGGCGTGCGGGCGTAGCAAGCCTCACTTCGACCCGACCTCGACGCGCGTCCCCAGGACGGTCTTGCCGCGCAGCGCGTCCAGGATGCGCCCGCGGGCCACCCCGTTCACGATCATCGTGGGCGTGTGGCGCGCCGCCGCGAAGGCCCAGACGAGCTTGCCTGCCATGCGGCCCGTCACGTCCTCGCCCCGCCCTTCGCCATGCGTGAACCTGGTCTCCGGGCGGACCCGCGGGAGGAGCTCGGCGTCCTCGTCGGAGGGGTCGCGGTCGAAGACGCCGTCCACGTCGGTGGCAAACAGTGCGACGCGGGGGGCAAGCTCCGCCGCCATCTCGGCAAGGATCCGGTCGGCGCCGAGGACCGTCCAGCCGGTGCGGTCGTCCCGCACGAGTGTCCCGTGCAGGACGGGCGTGAAGCCGTCGTCGAGGAGCTCCGCCGTGTCCGCGCTGGGCAGGCCCGAGAGCTGGCCGCCCTCCTGGCGCACCGACACGTGGAGCGGCACCGGGACGGGCCGCAGGCCGGCCGCGTGCGCCGCCGCAAGCATGTGCGCCTCCAGCTCCGCCAAGCTTGCGAGCACCTCGCCCACGGCTTCACGGCGCGTGGAATCGAGGGGGCCGGCGCCGAGGCGCGAGCGGGCGACGATGGGATGGGCGAAGGAGCCGGCGCCGTGCAGGAGCACCACCGGGATCTCGGCCTTGGCGACCTCGGCCAAGGCGCGCCGCGCGTTGCCGCGGCGGAACGACGCCGCACCGCCCTTGTCCGTGAGGACCGACCCGCCCAGCTTCACGAGGGCAGGTTTGGCCATGGCGACCCGAACGCGTGCCAGCCTTTGTGGCTTTTGCCCGTTGGCTAGATGCCGAGTGGGGGCGTCGTGATGGCGGGGGTCGTGGGAAGGGTCGTGGGGAGGGACGTGGGAATGGTCGTGGGGATGGTCGTCGGAAGGGTCGTGGGGAGGGACGTGGGCGCTGCCGTGACGGTGACGTCGAGGGGCGGGGCCGTGGTGGGCGAGACCTCCGGAGAGGTCGTGCCGGCGGGGGTTGGAAGAGGGGCGGAGGTGTCCGTGGGCAGGGAGGCGCTCGAAGTGAGCGACTCCACGACGGGTGTCACGGGGTTCGGCGGCAGGTCGCCCGTCGAGTACGGGGTGCCGATCGAGTTGGGATCGGGCAGCAGGCCGGCCGATGGGTTGGTCGTCGTGCCGGCTCCGCCGCCACCGCCCCCACCGCCGCCACTGCCGCCGTCGCCGCCGCCCGGCTCCACGACCTGGTTGGCGCCCGGCCCGGCACCGCCTTTGCCAGCACCGGCGGCGCTGCCACCGCCGGCACCTGCGGCGCCGCCCGCAGCCACACCGTTGCCGGCGCCACCGCCAGCCCCGGGCTGCGAGCCTGCGTCCCCGTTGCTGCCCGCATCGGCCATCCCCATGTCGCTTCCGAGGCCTGGCACGGCGCCCGCATGGTCCACGGGTGCGGCGACGGAGACGGCCACGGCGAGGCCGAAAACGAACCCGGCGGCGATCACGGCGTGGCGCCGCAATCCCGCCATGCTGGCCGGCGAGAAGTCGTTGACCAACCCTCGCCACATCATCTTGGCCATGGCGCCAGATGCGGGGCCGTGAAGGACATCCCCCTTTCCGCAAAAGTACTAATACGCACCGTCTGACGGCAGGAGCGCGGGGCGTTTTCCTCCTGTTGCGGAACAAGTCCACCCAAGCGGGCCAAGAGCAGTGACCACCAAAAAGGCCGCCCCGCAGACACTCTCACGCGCGCGCGGAAGGCGCAAAAGGAACGGCACGGGGTCAAGCAGCGCCCGGTGCGGCGCGTGGGCACGCAGGGCGGTGGGTTCGGCCATGGGACGGCGCGAGCTGCGATAGGCTAGGATCTCGCGCCGCGGGGCGGGACGACTCGTTCGTGGCCGGACCGTCTGCGGTATAAGGCATTGGCAAAACGGCTTTTACCGCCACCGCAGCCAGCCCAGGCTGCGCGTGGTTGCATGTCTCCGACCGTCCCCCCCCGTCCCGGCCAGGTCCTCGTGGTGAAGCCCGGACCCTCCCGCACGCCCCTCATGGCACAGCGGCCATGGACACCGATGCCAGCCAAGGCAGCCAAACCCGACAAGCCGGGCGCGCCGTCCTGGCTGCGCTGGACCGCCATCCTGGTCGCGTCCGGTGTCGCGATCGCGGCCGGCTTCGGCGTCGGCATCCTCGTCCGCAACGGCATGCCGGCCGGAGAGCCCACGGCGCCCTTCGCCCTCTATCTCACGGACGCCGCCATGGGCCTCGACCGCCTCGACGTCGAGGTGGGCTCCGTGGTCGTGGCCGACGGGACACCCCTCCAGGTCGTGAACTCGAAGTTCGACCTGGCGGGCCTGCACGGCCCCGCCGACGCCCTCCTTGTCGCGAAAGGCCAGGTCCCGTCAGGCGTGGACGGCCCGGTCCGCATCCATTTCACGGCGGTCCACGCCCGCGTCGGCAACGTCACCTATGAGATCCCTGACCCGTCGGACCTCACGTTGGGCGGCATCCAGCCGGACGGATTCCCAGCGTCGGCCCTGCTCGACGTCGATCTCGGGGCAAGCGTCATCCAGACTGCCGACGGCCTGCGCTTTGCCCCCCAGGCCGCTGCCGTGTACGCCGCGGAGGCGTCGCAGGGGCAGGTCCCCGACTGGGACACTGCCGCGAAGCTCGCCCCCATTGTGGCCGGCTCGCAGGCGCCGCCACCCGTCGTGTCGCCCGACACCCAGGTCGCGGACGCTCTCGCCTCGCCGGGCGCCGCCGCTGCGACAGGTGCGGCCGACCCGTCCGACAAGATCCAGGGCGACGTGAACGTCGATGTCCTTCCGGCCGAGGCCGGCGTCCATGAGGCAGGCTCGGCCGCCTCCACCACGCAGACCGGTTGGCTCATCCATTTCGGCACCGCCCAGAACGAGGACGCGATGCGCGCCGACGTGGAGGCCACCGGGGCGCTCTACGTCTCAGCCTTCAAGTCCTTCCCGATAGCGTACGTCCTTGCCAACCCGTTGCAGGTGAAGGCCCTCGCAGAGCGCACGGACGTCGTGCACCTCGAGCGCGAAGTCCCCCTGAGGTTCAACGACGTGGAGTCCAAGGCAGCCATCCGCATCCCGCAGTTGGCCGACGCGCTCACCGGGCTGCGCGACCACCAGGGCAACCCCGTGGACGGCCGCGGCATCGGTGTGGCCGTCGTGGACACCGGCATCGACACGCTCCACCCGGACCTCGGCAACGCGGTGAACCCGGTCGTGGTCGCGAACTACAAGGTGGAGACCGACCACGTGGTCGAGGTCGCCGACACGGACACCTCGGGCCACGGCACGCACGTCGCCGCCATCGTGGCGGGCGCCGGCGTCCAGGCCCCCGACCTGAGAGGCGCAGCACCGGGCGCCAAACTGTACGGCCTCGGCATCAGCGAAGGCGCCACCAACGTCTGGGCCACACAGGCCTTCGACTGGATCCTGCAGAACCACGACAAGGTCCTGCCGCACATCCGCGTCGTCACCAACTCCTGGGGGACGGGCACCACGTACGACCCCGATTCCGCCATCACGCAGTTCGTGGACGCCATGGTCGATGAGGGCCTCATCGTGGTCTTCGCGGCCGGCAACAACGGCGGCGACGGCTCCACTATCCAGACCTCGGCCCAGTGCCAGATCCCGAAGGCAGGTGTCATCTGCGTCGCAGGCTACGACGACATGGGCACCGGGACCCGCGACGGCAAGGTCGGGAGCTACAGCAGCCGCGGCGCCGCAGCGCAGCCGCAGACCTGGCCCGACATCTCGGCGCCGGGGTCGAGCGTCATGTCGGCCCGCCCGCCCGCCGGCGTCACGACGGGCGCCGGCCTGAACCTCTACTACGTCGAGCTCACCGGCACCTCGCAGGCGGCCCCGCACGTGGCGGCCATCGCAGCCCTCATGCTGCAGGAGCGGCCCGGCCTCACCCCTGCGATGGTCGAGCTCAACATGAAGCTCAGCGCCTACAAATTCGCGGACGGCGGCGCCTACAACCTGCTCGGGATGAA
Organism: Thermoplasmatota archaeon; assembly: GCA_046352665.1. GTDB lineage: Archaea > Thermoplasmatota > E2 > JACPAO01 > JAHFTW01 > JAHFTW01. The sequence goes on along the minus strand of JBHEMF010000042.1, from coordinate 4,306 downwards.
CGTCGCGAAGGGTGCCGGCCTCGCAGACGCCTACGCCGCCGTGCAGCGCGTCGCCTAGTCGCCGCCACGGTTCAGCGCGTTCACAATCAGCCCATTAAAGGGTGGAATGCAAGTCGATGGAGGTTGCGTCATGCCGACGGAACGACACAGTGCCAACCAGACCGCGGGCCGCGCCCGGCGCGGGAGCGCCGCAGCAGCAGGCCTTGCCCTCATGCTCGTCGCCCTTGCTGGCTGCACGGGGCTGCCGTCCTTCAGCCTGCCCGGGCCGTCCAACGGCGGCCTCGGCGCCGAGAACGGCCAATCGGAGCCAGGCCTCCTGTCCGGCAACACGGTGCCGCAGGCGCCGCCCCTCCCCACCGGCGCACCGACGCCCCCGCCGGCTCCGGCCACCACGCCGCCTTCGGCCGCGCCGGGGCTTGGTGGGACCGAAGTGACCGTGGCGCCGCCGGGCCTGGGCTGGCTCGTGCAGTTCGAGGCCGGGACGAGCCCCGGCGACATGCAGTCCCGTGTGCAAGGCAAGGGCGGCACGTTCGTCTTCGCCCTGCAGTCCCTCCCCATCGCGTACGTCCTTGCGTCCGACGCGCAGGCCAAGGACATCGCGCACGTCGCCGTCCGCGTCGAGCGCGAGGCCCCCCTGCAGTTCCATGACGCCGAGTCGCGCGCGGCCCTGCGCGTGAACCAGGCCACCGACCCGGTCACGGGCCTCAAGGACGCCGCCGGCAATCCCATCGACGGGCGCGGCGTCGGCATCGCCGTCGTGGACACGGGCATCGACGCCCTCCACCCCGACCTACCCTACGGGCCCACGGTCCCCGGCGGTGTGGTGGCGGCCAACTACAAGGTGGAGAGCCAGCAGTACCTGGCCCTGCCCGACACCGACACGACCGCAGGCCACGGCACGCACGTCGCCGCGATCGTGGCCGGCCAAGGCATCGGGGACCTCTCCGTGAAGGGCGTCGCACCCGGCGCCCGCCTGTACGGCCTCGGCATCGGCGAAGCCGCGACCACCGTCTGGTCGGCGCAGGCCTTCGACTGGGTCCTGCAGCATGCGGACACGGTGCAGCCCAGGATCCGCATCGTGACCAATTCCTGGGGGACGACGGGCGCCTACGACCCGGCCTCCACCACGAGCCAATTCGTGAACGCCCTTGTCGCGCACGGCATCACGGTCGTCTTCTCCGCCGGCAACGGCGGCGGCGACGGTACTGCTGCCACGACGTCGCCCGAGTGCCGCAACCCGACACCCGGCGTCATCTGTGTCGCAGCCTTCGACGACCTCGGCACGGGGACGCGTGACGGGCATGTCGCGGCCTACTCCAGCCGCGGCGCCACGGCCCAGGCCTCGACATGGCCCGACATCTCGGCACCCGGCACGGCTGTCCTCTCGGCCCGCCCACCCGCAGGCAGCGTGACGGGCTTCGGCACCGACGTGGACTACGTCGAGCTCTCCGGCACGTCGCAGGCCGCCCCGCACGTCACGGGCATCCTCGCCCTCATGCTGCAGAAGCATCCGACCGTGACGCCGGCGACGCTCGAATCGGTCCTCAAGTCCACGGCGTACAAGTTCACGGACGGCGGCGCCTACGCGGCAGCCGGCGGCCACTACGCCAAGGGCTACGGCCTCGCGGACGCCTACAACGCGGTCTCGCACATCTAGGCGGGGGCGCGCTCGGCCTGTTCGGCCTGCGCCTCGGCAAGATCGCCGGGGCCGTCGTGCCACTGCACGCCGGGGCCGCCCAGCCGGACGACGTGTGCCGTGCCCCCCGCCGCTGCGATGGCTGCCGCGACGGCGGCCGGCCGGTCCGTGAGTGCTATCATGCTGCCGCCGCCACCGGAGCCCGTGATCTTGGCGCCAAGCGTCCCCGGTGTGGCGCGCGCCGCCTGCACGAGGCTCTCCACGGCCGGGTGGTTGATTCCGAGCGTGTGCAGGGAGGAGTGCGCCCGGTCCATGAGGGCCCCGATGGCGACCCAGTCGCGGGCGCGCAGGGCGGGGACCGCCTCGCGGGTGAGGCGGCCGATGTCGGCAAGCGAGTCGCGGACAAGGGCGTTCTTGCGCGCCGCGGCTGCGACCTTCGCGACCTGCTGGTCCGTGCGGCCCTTGACACCGGAGTTGCCGATCACCATGGTCAATTCCGGGATGTCGATGCGCTCCACGTGCCAGGACCGCTCGGCGCCGGGCTCGCGCCACTGGATGTCCCAGAGCGGGGTGCCGACCTTGGGGGGGTCGCCCGCGATCGCGATGCCGCCGCCCGCCGTGGCCGTGGAGGTGTCCGTGGGGGAGCCCCCGCCCTGGGTCGCACGCTCGACCTCGAAGGCGTCCTGCGCCACACCGGCCAACTCGCCGCGGGCAAGGAGGCGGTGCAGGGCCGCCACCGTCGCCACCACCAGGGCCGCCGAGGAGCCGGTGCCCGATGCGGATGGGACGCCGCCCTCGGTCTGGATGCGGATGGGCTCGACCCGTCTCCAGACGCGGTCCACGGCGGTGACGAGGTAGGAGTGGAAGCGGTCGTGGATGCGGAAGCCGTTCACGGTGAACTCGCTGCCGCAGCAGTCCACCTCCACCTCCGTGCGCTGGTCCGTCGCGGCGGCGATGGCGGGGTGGCCGTACACGACGGCGTGCTCGCCGAAGAGGATCACCTTGCCCGGGGCGGAACAGATCGCCCGCAGGTCGCTCAAGCCCGTCACTTTGAGTCGAGCGTCCGGGCCGCTTAAAGGATGACCGGTGGGCGCGGGGCGAGCGCGAAACGGTAAAGGGCCCGGCGGCGTGGGACCGCCATGGCCCCAGAGCAGCTCCCCGCCTGGGCCACGTGGGCCGTGCTTGCGGCCCTTGCCATCGTCGCCGCAGCGGCGGCATCGGTCGGCGCCTGGCTGCGGCGCCCCCCCGCCGACCGCGTGGAAGGGGTGTGGGGCCACGTCACGGAGCTGCGTCGGCGCCTCGTGCGGTCCGTCATGGCATGCGCCGCCGCCGTGGCCGTCGTCTTCGTCGTCCGCGTAGGCCCAGCGCCGCCGTACATCGCCGTGGACCCTTACGACAACCTTGCGGCCCAGGTCTTCCGGCGCATGGCGGCGGACCTCAAGCCCGCCGACGTGCGACTCATCGTGACGGCGCCGGCCGACGGCTTCGTGGCCATGTTCGACGTCGCCCTCGGCCTCGGCCTCTTCATCGCACTGCCGTACGTGCTGGCACAGGTCGGCGGCTTCGTCTGGCCAGCGCTGCGGTCCCGCGAGCGCCGTCTTCTCGGCCTCACCCTCGGGCCGGCGACCCTGCTCTTTGCCGTCGGCGCCCTGTTTGCCTACCGGTTCCTCCTGCCGCCCGCCTTCACGGCGCTCTACGCCTTCTCCTCGGCACTCGGGGCGGACGGCCTCCTCGACGTCGCGGAGTTCGTCTCCTTCACCGTCATGCTCCTGCTCCTGTCCGGCGCCGCGTTCCTCACCCCGCTTGCCATGCTGGCCCTCGCCCGCATCGGACTCGCAACCCCCCAAGGGTACCTGCGCTACTGGCGCCACGCCGTCGTCGCCATCGTGGTGGTCGCAGCCGTCGTGACGCCCGACCCCACTCCGGTGAGCCAGCTCCTCGTCGCGGGCCCTCTCGTCGGCCTCTACTTCCTCGGCGTGGCCCTCGCAGTCCCCGCGCGGCGCGCCTTCGACCGCTCCCAGACGTAGCGGCTCAGGACAGCTTCTGCTGGATGCGGAGCTTCACTTCGGCGACGCTGAGCCCGGCGTCGTCGATGCCGAGGTCGCGCGCCGACTTGCGCACCGCGTCGTCGCTGGGTGCCACCGCCTCGGCGGCGCCGGCCGCGATACCGCGCTCCATCTCGCCGCGCGCCTTGCGGAATTCGCCTTGGGCGCGGCCCAGCGAGCGGGCCAGCTTGGGGATGGCCGTGGCCCCGAAGAGCAGGAGGACCACGACCAGGACGATGCCCCATTCCTCGAGTCCGAAGGCCATCGTCTGCGCCGACCCGGGGCCGCCTCTTAGGCCTTTGGTCAGACGGAGTGGGCTGGGCAGCGCGTGCCGCCTTCCATCGCGGGGTTGCGGCACGGGGCCCCCGACGCCGTGCGGCCTTGGCAGGCGTGGCTCAGGCAGTAGCGCCCGGCCGGCCCGACGGCCTTGCCGCACTCCGCCCCGTTGGGCAGGATGGCGCGGCAGCCGGCGGCGACCGCGACGACGGGGATGATCATGGGGACGGCCACGGGCTGCGGCCGGGGGACCGCGACATCCTGATCGCCGCCGAGATCGCCGAGGCGCTGGCGGTGACGACGTACAGCAACATCATCGATATCGCCCCCTTCTTCCAGCACCTGGAAG
>JBHEMF010000041.1:0-9881 GCA_046352665.1 Thermoplasmatota archaeon | reverse complement strand
GCATCAAGAAGCTCCGCAAGGTCGGCGCGACCGCGATCGTGGCGGGCACCATCGAGATCGGCGTGATGCTGGGCCTCGGCTACGCGTTGGGTCGCGCGTTGGGCTGGACGAGCCTCGAAGCCGTCTTCCTCGTGGGCGACGCCCTGGAGCTGGAGGCCCTGGACCGGACCTTCGACACGGTGATCGACTGCGGCCTCTTCCACGGTTTCTCCGACCCGGAACGGGAACTCTACGAAGCCAGCCTCCGCACGGTCTCGCACCCCGGCACCGTCCTGCACATCATGGCGCTCTCCGACTGGGAGGACGACTGGGGCGGGCCGCGGCGCGTGAGCCAGGCGGAGCTCCTCGACACGTTCCGGTCCGGCTGGCGCTGCGAGGACATCCGCGAGGCGCGCTTCGTCACGAACTTCCCGCGCATCCGTGGCCACGCCTGGCTCGCCACGTTCGTGCGCGAGGCGGAGAAGCCCAAGCGCCGGAAGCCGCAGGCCCGCACCGTGGAGCCCCTGCGCGTCGCGTCGGCGCCATCCGTCCCGCTCGCCACGGCGCCAGCCTAGGCGGGGATGCTCACGTAGAAGCTGGCACCCTCGTTCACGCGCGCCTCGCCCCACACCTTGCCGCCGTGGCGCTGCACGATCCGGGCGACGGTGGCAAGCCCGATGCCCGTGCCCTCAAACTCCGTCGGGCTGTGCAGGCGCTGGAAGGGCTGGAAGAGCTTCTGCGCGTACGCCATGTCGAAACCCGCCCCGTCGTCGCGGACGCAAAGGGTCGTGCTGTCGCGCCCAGGGAGGCCGAAGACCTCGATGCGGGCATGCGGTTTGCGTTGCGTGAATTTCCAGGAGTTGCCGAGGAGGTTCTCCAGGACGGCGCGCAGGAGGTGCGGGTCGCCGAGGGCGAGGAGCCCGGGCTGCACCGTCCACTCGACGCTGCGCGGCGTGGCGGAACCGGCGGCAAGGCCCGACAGGACCTCGCGCGACAGCTTCGACAGGTCCACGGGTTCGCGGGACAGCTCCATGCGGTGGTAGCGGGCGAGGTTGAGGAGCTCCTCGATGAGGGTCCCCATGCGGACAGCCTCCTCCTGGACCTGGGCGGCGAGGCGCTGTGCCGCCGGCGACAGGTCGCGGACGTGGCGCTGCACGAGGAGGCCGGAGAGGCCCGCGATGGCCCGGAGCGGTGTGCGCAGGTCGTGGCTCACGGAGTAATTGAAAGCCTCGAGCTCCGAGTTGGACTCGGCGAGGCGGCGAGTGCGCTCGGCGACGAGCTCCTCCAAGTGGTCGCGGTGCTTGCGCAGCTCGGCCTCGATGCGGCGGCGCTCGATGGCGGCGGCAAGCGTGTGCGCGACGGCCTGCAGGAACTCCACGTCGTCGGGCGTGAACTCCCGGGGTTGGGCCGAGTGGGCGCCCACGACGCCGAACGGCCTGCCGTGGCCGCCGATGATGGCCGTCATCCCGCTCACGACGCCATGCTCCTGCAGCAGGAGCGGGTTGCTGAAGCGTCCGTCGTGCTCCAGGTCGGAGACGACGACGGCCTGCGCGGCCTGCAGGGCGTAGCCAGCTTGGGAGTGCCCGTCCGCCGGGACGCGCGCCGTCCCGACGAGGCCCTCCTTCCAGCCGACGCCGGCGCGTAGGTCGAACCACGTGCCGCCTGCGTCCAGCTCGAGGATCTTGCAGAATTCCACGCCAAGCGTAGCCGACACCTGGCGCGCAGCGAGCTCGAGCAGTTGGGCCACGCTCTTGTCTGAGAGCGCCTCGTGGCCGAGGCGGGTGAGCGCTTTCTGCTGGCGGTTGCGGGCCTCCAGGAGCTCCTCGGTGCGGCGGCGCTCGCCCACGTCGCGGTAATGGAGCCAGAGCCCGCCCTCGACGGGCAGCACCGTGTTCTCCATCCACGTCTTCATGGGAGCGTAGTACGACTCGAAGGTGACGCGTTCCCGGCTCTCCATGGCGTGCCGGTACCGCGCCTCGAACTCCGTGCCTGCCACGTCCGGGAAGAGGTCCCACAGAAGGTGCCCCTCGAAATCGGCGGGGCTCCGCCCGCCCCGCACGGACGGGTTCGCGTACGTGATGCGCCACGACGAGTCCAACTGCAGGAACCCGTCGCGCATGGTCTCGACGAGGCGGCTTGCCATGTCGCGGGCGGCGTCGATCTGGACGCGTTCGGTGGCGTCGCGGGTGAAGGAGCGGGTGTGCACCAGCCTGCCGTCCTCGAAGCGGGCGTTGCAGTGGATGCGGACGTGGCGGACCGTGCCGTCCTTGCGCAGGAGCCGGGCCGGATGGTCGCGCAGGGTCTCGCCGCGGGCAAGGCGCTCCAGGATGTCGGCCGCGGCTCCAGGATCGGCATGGAATTCGGCGAAGTTGCGCCCTACGTACTCCTGCGCCGCGTAGCCGAGCATCTCCAACTCGGCGCGGTTGGCCCAGAGGATGCGGCCCTGCGCGTCCGCCTGGTGGATGCCTGGCGCGGCATTCTCGAGGAGGTCCCGCAGCGGCATCCCGTCCTGCCGGGCGGCCAGGAGGCCGGCGTGCGCCATGCCCACGGAGGCGATGCTGGGAAGGATAAGCGGTGAGGCCGCGGCAGGCTCTGTCATCCCGCGTCGCCCGCCCGGGGCGAGACGGCGCTTGCCCAGCCGACCACGCGGCGCACGGCGGCCTGCAAGGCCCCGAACTCGATGGGCTTCTGCACGTAGTCGCGGACACCAAGGCGGCGGCACGTGTCCATCTCGGACGGCTGGTTGCTGGAGCTGAAGATCACGACGGGCATGGCATGCAGCTTGGCGTCGCGCCGCATGCGGTCGAGGGCCTCGATGCCGGTCACGCGCGGCATCTTGATGTCCAGGACGACGAGGACCGGGCGTTCGGTGCGCAGCCGGCGCAGGAGCTCCTCGCCGTCCTCGGCGAACGAGACGCTGGGTGCCCCTGGCAGGTCGGCCAAGGCCTCCTCGATGAGCTGCCGGTCGAGGGGGTTGTCCTCGGCCCAAAGGATGTCCACCATGCAGGGTCCGCCGCCGCTGCGGCATCCCATCACCGGCCCCGCAGAAAAGAAGGTTTCGGGCCGCGCCGCAACCCCCTCCCGGCAAGCCTTCAAGCCTTCCGGGCACTGCGCGGGCGTGCGCGGCTTCACGGCTTGCATGCGTTGTGGCTCGCTGGCGCTGCGCGGTGTCAAGGCAAGCGAGGGCGCGATCGGTGTGGCGTTCTTCGACCTCTCCAAGTGCCGCGACTGCGGCTGGCAGGGCAACCCCATCGAGTTCGACGACGAGGCAAGTTGGCGCGACTTCGTCGCCGCGCAGGCGGGCAAGGACGACAGCGCCGAGACGGCCGTGCCGCTCGTCATCGCCTGCCCGCAGTGCGGTGCCCGGGACCTGCGCTTCGAAGGCACGGCGGCGGCGTGCCCGCACTGCCGGTGGCGCGGGACACCGCTCGAGTTCGCAAGCGAAGCGGCGCGGCTGGAGTTCGCCGAGCGGCGCAAGAACGAGAAGGGCCGCAGCGGCGAGGCGGCCTAGCGCCCGCCCACGACCGGCAGCTTCGCGGTCTTGCCGCGGCCCGTCACGGCGCGCCACACGATGGCAAGCGGGTCGTAGCGGGAGACCTCGCGCTCCTTCAGGGGGATGATGGCGTTGTCCGTGATGGTGATGTGCTCCGGGCAGACCTCGGTGCAGCACTTCGTGATGTTGCAGAGGCCGATGCCGCCTTCCTTCCAGGCGGCATCCAGGCGGTCGGCCGCGTCCACCGGGTGCATCTCCAGGCTCGCGATGCGCACCATGAAGCGCGGCCCCTGGAACTCCTCGTGCAGCTTGTGGGTGCGCAGGACGTGGCAGACGTCCTGGCAGAGGAAGCACTCGATGCACTTGCGGAACTCCTGCGAGCGGTCGGCGTCCCTCTGCTGGATGTTGAACTCGCCCCTGGCCTTCTCCTCGGCCGTCATGGCGCGCGGCGTGAAGGGCTGGATGCGCTCGTTCTGGCGGAAGTTCCACTTCACGTCGGTGACGAGGTCCTTCACGACGGGGAACGCCTTCATGGGTGCCACCTGGATCGTCTCGCCTTCCTTGAAATCCGAGATGCGCGTCATGCACATCAAGCGGGGAACGCCGTTCACCTCCGCGGAGCAGGAGCCGCACTTGCCGGCCTTGCAGTTCCAGCGGCACGCGAGGTCCGGTGCGGTCGTGGCCTGCACTCGGTGGACGGCGTCGAGGACGACCATGCCCGTGTCGAGCGGGACGTCGTAATCGACCCATTGTCCCTCCGTCGCGGACGACCCGCGCCAGACCTTGAGTTTCACCGATTTCCCGGTCACGGCGGACTCGATGGCCTTGGCCTTGGACTCGCGGACCATGGCGCCCATGACCCCGGGGTCGTGGGCGCCAGATGGCGGGGGGGCTTGTCCCTCCCGCCGGACGGCGCCGGCGACGCCTGCGTCGATCTTCGCGTCGGCCATCAGTGGTTCACCTCGTGCCACTCGTGGAGGCCTTGGGAACCCGGGAAGACTGGAAAAGAGGAAACCACGAGAAGGCCTTCCTCGTTTCCCGTCTTCCTCGCTTCCCAAGCCTCCCTTGTACTGACAGAAGAGAGACCGCAAATCATGCGGCGACCTCCTGACCCACGACGACACCCGGGTTCTGGATCTTCTCCACGTCGGACTCGATCATGGCCTTCACGTCGGCCGGCCAAGGCGGAAGCGGCACCGTGAGGACCTCCATCCGGCCGTCGGGGCCCTTGCGGCAGACGATGTTCTGCTTCGACCAGGCACCCTTGTCCGTCTCCGGGTAGTCGCCGCGCGTGTGGCCGCCGCGGGACTCGCGCCGCAGGATGGCGCTGCGGACCGTCGCTTCGCAGGAGACCAGCATGTTGTGCAAGTCGATGGCGAGGTGCCAGCCGGGGTTGAAGCGGGCGTCGCCCGGCGCCTTCGCTGCGGCGGCGCGGAGGTGCAGCTTCCCGATCTCCGGGATGGCCTTCGCAAGCTCGTCCTCGAAGCGGATCATGTTCGCGTACTGGTCCATGACCTGCAGGAGGGCCGCGTGGATGGCCGCCGGCGGCTCGCCGGACGTTCGCGTAAGGGGTGCTTTGGCCTCCTGCATGGCTGCCGCGACGTCGGCCGGCTCGACGGCGGGGGCCGGGGCCGACTTGGCGAAGATGGCGGCGTGCAGGCCAGCGCGGCGGCCGAAGACGAGGAGGTCGGAGAGCGAGTAGCCGCCGAGTCGGTTGGCGCCGTGCAGGCCGGCCGCGTTCTCGCCCGCGGAGAAGAGGCCCGGGACGTTCGTCATCTGCGTCTCGGCATCGACGCGGACGCCACCCATCGTGTAGTGCATCGTGGGTCCGGCCTCCATGGCCTCCCTCGTGATATCGACGCCGGCGAGCTCTTTGAACTGGTGGTACATGGACGGCAGTTTCGCCTTCACGTAGGCCGCGTCGCGCCACGAGATGTCGAGCCAGACGCCGCCGTGGGGCGTGCCGCGACCGGCCTTCACCTCGGCCATGATGGCGCGCGCCACGACGTCGCGGGTGAGGAGTTCAGGCGGCCGGCGAGCGGACTTGTCGCCGTCGAGCCAGCGCTTCGCCTCCTCCTCCGTCGTGGCGAAATCGTTCTTGAACATCTCGGGGACGTAGCGGAACATGAAGCGCTCGCCCTCGGAGTTGCGCAGGATCCCTCCTTCGCCGCGGACACCTTCCGTGATGAGGATGCCGCGCACGCTCAGGGGCCAGACCATGGCCGTCGGGTGGAACTGGATGAACTCCATGTCCATGAGATCGGCGCCCGCGTCGTAGGCGAGGCCGTACCCGTCGCCCGTGTATTCCCAGGAATTGCTCGTGACCGTGAAGGCCTTGCCGAAGCCGCCGCAGGCCAGCACGAACGCCTTGGCGCGGAACAGGTGCAGGTCGCCGGACTCGCGCTCGTACGCGACGGCCCCGACCACGGCGCCGTCCTTGGACTTGAGGAGCCGGGTGACCGTGTACTCCATGAAGACGTCGATGCCCGCGTGGACGCCCTTGTCCTGCAGCGCGCGGATGATCTCCAGGCCCGTACGGTCGCCGACGTGGGCGAGGCGGGGGTACTGGTGGCCGCCGAAGTTGCGCTGGTTGATCCAGCCGTCACCAGTGCGGTCGAAGACGGCGCCCCACATCTCGAGCTCGCGGACGCGCGCCGGCGCCTCCTGGGCGTGGATCTGCGCCATGCGCCAGTTATTGAGGAATTTCCCGCCGCGCATCGTGTCGCGGAAGTGCACTTTCCAGTTGTCGCGAGGGTCGGCGTTGCTCAAGGCTGCCGCCACACCGCCCTCGGCCATGACGGTGTGCGCCTTGCCGAGGAGCGACTTGCACAGCATCGCGGTCCGTGCGCCCTGCGCCGCAGACTCGACGGCGGCGCGGATGCCCGCACCCCCGGCCCCGATGACGACGACGTCGAAGTCGTGCTCGCGGATGCCGGCGAGGGTCATGCCCCTGCCTCCAGACCGACGAACCACGAATTGCACGAAGGCCACGAAGCCCACGCCGTTTCGTGCAATTCGTGAAATTCGTGGTTCACCCTCGTCGCGGCGCCCGTCATACCGGCACCCCGAGGATGTGCGTCGCACCGCTCGTGCCGACCCAGCGGATGTAGATGTCCGTGAGTGCCACGGAGAAGAGGCTCGCCATGGCCCAGAGCATGTGGCGCTGGTTCAGCATCGTGACGCGCTTCCAGATGGAGTGGCGCGTCTGGCTCACGGCGTCGCAGGAGTAGCAGTCGAGGCTGCCACCCACGAGGTGCCGGAACGAGTGGCAGCCGAACGTGTACGCGGAGAGGAGGACGACGTTCAGGACCATGATGGCGTTGCCGAGCCCGAAGTAGAGCCCATGCGGCGTCCAGATGCCGCGGACGGCGTCGTACGCAAGGAAGGCTGTCACGAGGATGGCGAGGTAGAGGAAGTACCGGTGGACGTTCTGCAGGATGAGGAGCCGCTTCTCGCCGCGGTAGCGCTTCCCCTTCACGGCCTCGACGCCGCACGCCGCCGGGCGGGCCGCAAACGACCGGTAGTACGCCTTGCGGTAGTAGTAGCAGGTGAAGCGGAAGCCGGCCGGGATGGGTAGGATGAGGAAAGCCGGGTTGTTGAGCATCGCCACCGCGAAGGCGCCGATGCCGGGCAGGCCGGCAGCGAAGCCCTTGAGGCCGCCGGGCACGAAGGGGCGCATGTCGGGCGTCCCGAACGGCGACAGGTAGTGGAAGTGGCCGTTGTCGACCTCGAACGGGTTGTCCGCCGGGTAGGCCGGGGCGCTGCCGACGTAGCCTGCGCCCTCGAAGATGCGGAAGGTGGCATAGACGACGAAGCCCAGGAGGACGAGGAAGATGAGGGCCGGCTCGACCCACCAGAGGTCCGTGCGCTGCGTCCCGAACGCTTTCCTGGCATGGGCGGTCTCTGGCGCCATGGACGTTGGCGCGACATGGGCTCCGGATATGAGGTGAACGGTCCCGGGAGCATTCACTGTTCTGGGCTTGGACGCTCACTGCCACTGAAGACACTGAACTCATGAAACTGAGCGGTTCACTGGTTTCACCGCCGGTCATCTGGTTGAGCGCTTGGAAGCTACGGAAGGCACGAGCTGCACGCTTCGATTCAGTGCGTTCGGTGGGTTCAGTGGGCAGTTGAGCATGTCCGCAGCGCCGCCTGACGGCTTGCGAAGGGCGGCCCGCGCGCGCTCCCGCGACCGGAAGCTATTCCATCTGCCCGGCCGCCTCCGCCGCGTGCGCTGGACGACGCTTGCCGTTCTGGGCCTGCTGGTCCTCGCCGGCTGCCTCGACTTCGGCAAGTCGCGCCCGCCCCCGCCGACGACGACCAGCTCCGGCGCCATGGTGTTCCAGGCCGACGGCGAGACCGTGGTCCCCGTCCCGCTGCCCGCGGCTTTCGGGAGCGGCATGCGGGTGGCCTCCGTCTCCACGGGGTTCCACGGCGCCGAGCCGAACGTCGGTATCACTGCGAAAGGCAACGTCTTCGTGAGCGCCTACGAGTCCATCCTGCGGTCCACGGACGAGGGGGGGACCTGGGTCGAAGTGCACCACATGGGGCTCGGCCAGACGTTCGACCCGATGCTCTGGGTCGATGTGCCGACGGGGCGCGTGTACTCCATCCACATCTACCCCGACAAGACCTGCAGCACGCTCATCTATTCCGACGACGCCGACGTAGCGCAACCGACGTGGCGCGAGATCCCGCTGCGATGCCCGTCGCTCGTCGTCGATCACGAGAAGCTCGCAACCGGCCCGCCGGCGGGCGCCCTGGCCCCGGTGGGCGGCCTCATGCCTTTCCCGCGCCTCGTGAGCCTCTGCTACAACAAGCTCTCCTCGACGCACTGCGCCATGAGCCTCGACGGCGGCCTCTCCTACCCCATGGACAACCAGGTGGACGCGACACCGGGCGGCGCCGCCCCCGGCACGCCGGCCAACTGCGGCGGCCTGAACGGCCACCAGACGCACGGCTCCGACGGCACCATCTACCTGCCGTACGGATACGACTGCCGCAAAGGCCGCCTCGCCGTCTCCACGGACGGCGGTGTCACCTGGACGCGCCACGCCTTCGACGAGGCGGAGCTGGAGCTCGACCCCGAGGTCACGGTGACACCGGACGGAACGGCGTACTATCTCTACCGCGGCACGGACCAGGCCATGCACATCCTGCGGAGCACGGACCGTTTCGCCTCGCACGACGGCCCGTTCCGCGTCTCGCCGCCGGAAGTGAAGGGGACGGTCTTCGCCGGCCTCACGTCGGGCTCCGACGGCCGCATCGCCGTCGCCTACCTCGGCACCACGGACACGGACGCCGGCCCAGACGACGCAGGCCCGGCCACGGTGTGGAACCTCTACGCCGGCATGAGCCTCGACGCCGGGGCGGCCGCCCCCACGTTCGTGACGGTGCGCGTGAACCCGGCCGACGACCCCGTCCAGCGCGGCGCCATCTGCCACAGCAAGGAGTGCAAGGCCGGCGACCGCAACCTCCTCGACTTCATCGACCTCTCCGTGGGGCCCGACGGCAGGTTCTGGGCGAGCTTCGCCGACGGCTGCACCAGTGCCGCGTGCCGGACGGCCGGGCAGCGCGACGCCGCGACGTCCCGCGACGACACGGCGACCGTCGCCTGGCTCCTGGATGGTCCCAGCCTCCTCAAGGAGAAGGGGCACGTCACCGCCAGACAGCCGTAAGGCAGCCAGCCCAGGCCGCAAGGGTTTTTCCCGGGAACCACGGTCGAGGAGCGATGGGCCGCATCGCCAACTCCTGGGAGATCGTGAAAGCCAGCGCACGCGTCGTGCGGCAGGACAAGGAGCTCCTCGTGCTTCCGGTGCTGTCGTTCCTCGCCAGCCTGGTGACGCTGGCCCTCGTCGCCGGCATCGGCTGGAAGGGCGGCATCCTGCCCCAGGTCACCGACGCGGCCGGCCACGTGAAGCCTCTCGCCTTCGTCCTCGCCGGTGTCGTCTATCTCGGCCTCGCCATCGTGAACATCTACTTCGCCGCCGCCGTGGTGGCCGGTGCCGCGCAACGCCTCGCCGGCAGCGACCCGACCCTCGGCTCCTGCCTGGGCGCCGCCTCCCGCCGCTTCGGCCGCCTCTTCGCCTGGGCCGCCATCACGGCGACCGTGAGCGTGCTCCTGCAGGTCATCCGCGAGCGCGGCGGGTTCGCCGGCCGCCTCTTTGCGTCGCTGGGGGCGCTGGCCTGCCTGCTGGTGGTCAACTACATCCCCCGGCAGCGGAAGCAGGCGCTGCTGGCGGCGGGGCTGGTCGCGGTGCTGGTCGTCGGCCTGTGGGGCGTGATCACCAGCCGCCACCTGGTGCACATGGTGCTGTGCCTGTCCGTCATGCAGGCCTCGACCTACGTGCTGCTGCTGGCCGTCGGCTTCTACCTCGGGTTTTCGGCCGTCGACCCACAGGCCCACCCG
>JBHEMF010000040.1:0-9979 GCA_046352665.1 Thermoplasmatota archaeon | reverse complement strand
GCGCACCTCGTTGTCCATCGCTTCGGTCAAGGCGCGCAAGGCGAACTTGCTGGCGCAGTAGGCGCCCAGCATCGGCACCGGGATGTGCCCGGCGACGGAGGAGACGTTGACGATGCGGCCGTGCCCCTGGGCGCGCATGCCGGGCAGCACGCGGCGCGCCAGGTCGTGCGCGCCGAAGAGGTTCACCTCGAAGATCGAGCGCAGCTGCTCGACGGGCGTGTCCTCGACGGCGCGCGTGGCCCCGAAGCCGGCGTTGTTCACGAGAGCATCGATGCGGCCGTGCCGGCGCAGCACTTCGGCCACGGCGGCGGCGCGGTCGGCCTCGGACGTGACGTCCAGGCGCAAGGCCTCCACGTCGCCTGGGGCCTCGAGGTCGCGGATGGATGCCACGTCTCGCGCAGTGGCCACGACGAGGGCTCCGGCCTTGCGCAGGTGCAGGACCGACTCGCGGCCGATGCCCGAGGAGCAGCCGGAGTCGAGGACGACGGCGCGGGGTAGCGGCACGCAGGCAGCGAGCACGGGGACGGATTTGGCAACTTTGGGCACGAGGAGAACCGCCGAACACGCCGAAGACGCCGACCTCAGTCCGATCCGCGTGGTCTGCGTGGTCGGCGGTTGCCCTGCGGGGCCTAGCGATCGCCTTTGCCCGGGTCGGTGGTCGCCCCTTAGGCAAGATCATCCTTTTGGCGGCCTCGGCACGAGTTGCGCCTGCCCGATGCGGACCGCGTCCCAGATGGCCCACGCAAGGCCCACGGCGCCGGGGAAGACGAGGGGCCAGGCGCCGAACGCGACGAGGACGAATTGGACGACACCGTTGCGCAGGAGCCGGCTGTGCGGGTTGCGCCACCCCGCCACGATGGCGCCGACGCCGGGCGGGACGACGTTCAGTGCCGCCAAGGCGATGCGTTCGCCGGGCCGGAGCTGGAGGCGCAACCGCACTGCCCGGTGATGGTCCACCCGTCTTTTAGGCTGGTCGCAGCGCCGTCACGGGCGACCGTCACGGGGCAAGCGTCACCTTGGTGGCCCCGATCACGGTGACCTTGCCGTTGGAGGCGTCCGGGAAGGCGCCCCAGACGGTGTCGCCCACGGCACCGGCGCCGATGTAGTCGCCGATGAAGGGGAAGTTCTCCTGGTGCCTGCCAAGCTCGCCGTCGAAGGACATGGTGGTGACGCGGCTGCGGTTCCAGTGCTCGCCGCCGTCGGCGCTGCGGGCGTAGGTGATGTCGATGAGCCGGTGGTCGGGGTCGTACGACTTGTCCATGTAGAACGCGTGCACGGATCCGTCGGCGGCGACTGCGAGGTTCGCCATGAACTGGTGGCCGACGGCGTCGCCGTTCACCCGCACCGCCTCGCCCCACGTCCTGCCGTCGTCGCGGCTTGCCCGGACATAGACGTCGGCGTCGTCGCCACCAGCCAACCCGCCCGTCGTGGCCTTGCGGCCGTCGGCGGCGTAGATGGCGTACAGGGTGCCGGCGCGAGGGCCTGTGCCTTGGTCGTAGGCCATCTCGAAGTTCGTGCCGGTGCGGTACTTGGACTCCTTGAACTGGCCCGGGATGGAGGGGTAGGCGAAGCCTGGGGCGAAGTCGCTCCAGGTGACACCATCGTCGGTGCTCGTGGCGAACCAGGTGGAGAACGTCGCGTTGGGGGCCGCCGGCGTCCCCGCCGCAGGCGTCGGATTCCCGATGGCGCCGAGGACGAGCGTCCCGTTGGCGTTGGCCGCGATGCCGAGGCAGTTCAGGTTCCCCGGGTTGGCCATCCCCGTCTGGACGCGCGGCTGCAGGCCGACGGCCTGCACCGTCCCGCCCGCCTTGTAGCCGAGGATGCTGCAGAGCTCGCCGCCGGGATAGACCGGAGGCTGCACGGGCAGCGGCGAGGTGTTCGTGCCGATGCCTGGGAACCAGGTGTTGATCATCGTGTGGACCGTGCCCGTCTCCGGGTTCAGCGCGATGCGGCTGTAGTCGTTGAGCGCCGCGGCGCCGTCGCCGTACTCCAGCGTCGTCACCTCGCCCAGCGGCCACGTGTCGCCGCCGTCGTGGCTGTGGGCAAGGACGAGCTTCCAGCCCGGCTGCAGGATGCCGCGCCCGGAACTGGGATCCGTGCCGAGGGGCCCGTAGCCGTTGTCGCCGAAGAGGTTGTACATCTCGATCACCCAATGCGCAGTACCGTCGGCGGTGAAGACCCCCATCGGGTCGGTGTTGCAGGCGTAGCCGTAGTACGGGGAATCGGAGCGCCGGTCCGCGTACTTGCCGGAAATGTAGACGTTCTTCCACGAGGCGCCGCCGTCGTGCGTCACGAAGATGCCGTTCCAGACGCAGTTCCGTGAGATGGCGCTGTCGAGGTCCTTGGCGCCAACGATCACGTTGTCGGCGTCGAGCGGGTTCACCGCGAGCCAGACCTCCTGCTTGGCGCCTGCGGTGTGGCTCGCGCGCGTGATGCAGTCCTGCGCCCACCCGCCGCCGCCGGCCAGGCCGCGCTCGTGCGAGCCCAGCGTGCAGTCGAGGCTCCAGCCGGCGGGGGCGGGCGGGGGCTGGTCTGTGGCAAGGCAGCCGGCGACGGCGGTGGCACCCATGAGGAGCGCGAGCAGGAGGGCCTTCTGCATGGAGGCGGGCAGGCCGCGGGCGGGGGAAATAGGTTATCGGTGACGGGCCGTTCCCCCAGGGGCTGCAGATTGATTTGGACGGCTACCGTATGAGCCGGATGAATTCTTCCTTTGACAATCCTGATTGACGGATGATAGAGCCCAACGTGCCAGGTGTGATCTCGGCATGGTTCGGGACGATGACGATGCGCTTCGTTCCGCCTGTCTCACGCTTCAGGCGGATATGGCTTCCTTTCTGGCCCACCTCCACGAATCCGATCCGTTTCAGGCCGCAAGGACGTCACGCGCCGACAGGACTGGCATCCTTGCCATGCTCGACCTCGAAGCTTGCAAAGAGCGGAGTCCCCACCGGAAGTTGCGCGTCCTCATCCTCGAGGTAGAGTTCGACCGCCTCTTTCAGGGCAGCCAGCGCATCTTCCGGGGTCTTTCCCTCGCTTGCGATGTCAAGTTCGGGGTTCCAGGCCGAATACGACCTTCCGTCGCGCCGGATGACCGCCGAGAGCATCATGCCATGCATGGATGGCCCATGGCAGGACTTGGACTTTGGCGTTGGGAGGAGGTGCGTGAATTCGGACGGCGGTTGGCGTCAATCGGCTGCCGCAAGGCGGGGGAAATAGGTTGTCGCTTCACGCCATGTCCACGAGCCATCCATAGCCCTCATCGCGGTGGAAGATTCGAAGGACAAGGACCGCGCCGTCGATCGTGAAGCCCATGCGCCAGTCCCCGACGCGGAGCCGGTAGATGCCGGCCCCGTCGTCGGTGTCGAGGCGCTTCACGTCGAGGCGGGCGCTCCGGCCGCTCGGGTCCTGCGCAAGGAGGCGCAGGGCATGCTTGAGCCGCTTGCGCACGGAGGGCTCCAAGTGGCGCAGCACGCTGGCGGCGCGGGGCTCCCACAGGACCTTCACAGGTCATCCATGTCGATGTAGGCGGCGCGCGGAGTCGCCGCGTGGATGCGGCGAAGGTCGGCCACGAACTCCTCGCGCTGCACACGGTCCATGAGGGCCGCGAGGATCTCCGGATACGTCATTCCGGCGTGGCCGAAGGTGCGCAGGCGGTCCCGCAGGGCCTCGGGGATGGCGATGGTTGCGGTCATCATTGGTCATATGTCATCATGCGTTACAAATAAGCAGCGCCGAATCGCTTCCGTGGGTTGGCTGATGAAGTCCTTGGCCCGATGGAAGCCTTGGTCCAAAGGTTGGCCTTGGCACGGCGAAGCGAGCCTTTGGTCGTCGCCGCCAGACGCGACCGCGCCTGGCGCGCCGTAGCGCTTATATCCCGCAGGGCGTCCCGCACCATGCGAACAGGCGTCCCGTCTCCCGGGCCGACTGGAAACCGTAGGGTGGCGGCGCTGCTGTGAGAAGCTGTACCGCCACCCATTGCCCGCCCGCGGTCGGGTCGCATGTGGGGTGACGTTACCCCCCAGATGCCAAGGCGCCGGAAGCAGGTTCCACTGCTACCCGACGCCGCCGCCCAACAGGAGAAATGCATCCCAATGCCAAACCGTGACATCGGCATCGAAGTGCGCGCACCTTCCCGCGACCCCGTCCCGGGCGACCGCCTCAACCCCTTCAACGGCAGCCTGCCCGTGCGCGGCTCCGTCATCGTCGGCACCGTCGTGACGAACCGCATGCTCGGCACCTGCATCGTGGAGAAGCAGCGCCAGAAGCTCGTGCAGAAGTTCGAGCGCTACGAGAAGCGCACCCGCCGCTACCCGGCGCACGTCCCCTCCAACATCGACGTCCACCTCGGCGACGAGGTCGTGATCGCCGAGTGCCGCCCCATCTCCAAGACCGTGAACTTCGTCGTGGTCGAGAACCGCGGCAACCCCACGGCCGCCAAGAAGGCCGAGGCCCGCCTCGAGGCCGCCTCCGCCCGCAAGGCCGAAGCCACCCCGGCGCGCAAGGCCGAGCCCCGCAAGCCCAAGGAGGCCTAGGATGCGCGGCATCGCAGGCAACGTGACGCGCGGCCTGCCCCGCGGCGCCCGGATGGAGGTCATCGACAACACCGGCGCCAAGGAGGTCGAGATCATCATGGTCCCGAAGCTCGGCGGTGTGATGAAGCGCTACCCGGCCGCCGGTGTGGGCGACATGATCATCGTCTCCGTGAAGAAGGGGACCCCCGAGATGCGGCGCCAGATCCTGTACGCAGTGGTCGTGCGCCAGCGCCGCCCGTACAAGCGCTCCGACGGCACCACCGTGCAGTTCGAGGACAACGCCTGTGTCATCATCAACGAGGACGACGGCGAGGTGAAGGGCTCGCAGATCAAGGGGCCCGTCGCCAAGGAAGCCGCCGCCCGCTGGCCCCGCATCGCCGCCACCGCCGCAACCATCGTCTGAGGTGAAACATGCCCAACATTTCCTCCCGACAGCCCCGCAAGCAGCGCCTCCAGCGCCTCACGGCACCGCACCACCGCGCCCGCAAGCAGATGGCAAGCCACCTCTCCGAGGAGCTCCTCCTGAAGTACAACCGCCGCAGCCTCACCGTCGTGAAGGGCGACGAAGTGAAACTCATGCGCGGCGGCTCCAAGGGCAAGACCGGCAGGGTCGTGGGCGTCGATGCCCGCGCCCGCAAGGTCACCGTGGACGGTGTCACGCACAAGAAGGCCGACGGCACCGACGTCGCCCTCCCCGTGGACCCGTCGAACCTCCTGCTCGTGAAGCTCAACCTCGAGGACGCGCGCCGCCGCGCCAAGCTCGAGGAGACGGCCAACGCCCAGAAGGGCGAGCCGAAGGTCCAGAAGGCGAGCAAGGCCGGCCAGCCCAAGAAGGGCGCCGCCAAGCCCAAGCCTGCAGGCGAGGCCGAGAAGCCGGCGGAAGCGAAGCCCGCGAAGGAAGAGAAGCCCGTGGAGGCCTGAACTTGTCGAAGCACCTGAAGCGCCTGGCCGCCCCGCGCAGCTGGACCATCCCGCGCAAGACGAACGTGTACACGACGAAGCCCCGCCCCGGCGCGCACCCCGTCGAGCGCGCCATGCCGCTCGGCACGCTGCTCCGGGACCACCTCCGCCTTGTCGCCACCGGCCGCGAGGCCGCCCGCGTCATCGGCGCAGGCGAGGTCTTGGTCGATGGCCGCATCGTGAAGGACGCGAAGTTCGCCGTCGGCTTCATGGACTCCATCTCGATCCCCAAGGTCGGCAAGGCCTGGCGCGTCACCCTCGACGAGAAGGCCCGCCTGCGCCTTGCCCCCATCGACCCCGCCAACGCGACGTGGAAGCTCGCCCAGATCGAGGCGAAGACCACGGTCTCGGGCGGCCGCACGCAACTCAACCTCCACGACGGCCGCAACGTCATCGTGAAGAAGGACGACTACGGCACGGGAGACGTCCTGCGCATCGAGGTGCCGTCGCAGAAGGTCCTCGGCCACTTCCCCCTCGCGGAGGGCGCCCAGGTCTTCATCACCGACGGCCGCCACGCCGGCGAGGTCGCCCCCGTGAAGGCGATCGAGGTCACGCGCAGCCACAAGCCCAACCTCATCCACCTCGCCGTCGGCACGGAGTCGTTCACGACGGTGAAGCCGTACGCCTTCCCCATCGGCGAGAAGGCCAACCTGCCCTCGGCGGAGGCACCCGCCGGCGGCGCCCTCCGCCCGAAGAACCCCGAGGTGAAGCCCATTGTCTCCTGAGCAGCAGCAGGTCGCAAAACCCGCTCCCAAGCCCGCCAAACCGGCCAAGGGCCCCGCCAGCGACAACCCGATGACCGTGCCCCGCATCGCCAAGGTCACCGTGAACATCGGTGTGGGCGAAGGCGGCGAGAAGATGGAGAAGGCCGAGAAGGTCCTCACCAAGCTCACCGGCCACAAGCCCGTGCGCACGCTCGGCAAGATCAACAACCGCGAGCTCGGCGTCCGCCCCGGCGACCCGATCGGCTGCAAGGTCACCCTGCGCGGCGCCGACGCGGACTCGTTCGTGAAGCGCGCCCTCTACACCCGGAAGAACAAGGTGTACGACTACTCCTTCGACAACCAGGGGAACCTACAGTTCGGCGTGTCCGACTACACGAGCTTCGAGGGCGAGCGCTACGACCCCGAGATCGGCGTCTTCGGCATGGACGTCTGCATCACGATGGCCAAGCCCGGCCACCGCGTCAAGCACCGCCGCGCCATGTCGCGCCAGGTGCCGCACGAGCACCGCGTCACCCGCGACGAGTGCAAGGCCTTCCTCTCGCAGAAGTTCGACATCGAGGTGATCTAGTGACGCTCATCATCAAGGAACGCAAGGTCCACAAGGGAATCTACGAAGGCTGCCGCCGCTGCGGCCAGATGCGCTCCATGGTGCGCCGCTACGGCCTGCGCATCTGCCGCCACTGCTTCCGCGAGACCGCCCGCGACCTCGGCTTCAAGAAGTACTCCTAGGAGGACATGACCATGCAAAACGATCCTCTCGCCGACGCCCTCACCGTGCTCCGCAACGCCGAGCGCGCGGGCAAGAACGACGCCATGATCACACCCGCCAGCAAGCTGGTCGGCCGTGTCCTCAAGGTCATGCAGGAGCAGGGCTACATCGGCCCCTTCGAGTACCAGGACGACGGCCGCGGCGGCCTCTACCGGGTGAACCTGTTGGGCGCCATCAACAACTGCGGCGTGATCAAGCCCCGCTACGCCATCAAGAAGGACGAGTTCGAGGCCTGGGAGGCGCGCTTCCTGCCCGCCCGCGACTTCGGCTCGCTCATCCTCACCACGACGGGTGGTGTCATCGACCAATACCGGGCCAAGGAGTCCGGCACCGGCGGGCGACTGCTCGCCTACGTCTATTGAGGTGACCAAGCATGCCATCTGTCCCCGAAGTCGTTTACAAGGTCGCGATCCCGTCCGGCGTCACCGTCACGGTGGCTCCTAAGGGCAACCACACGACCGTGAAGGGCCCCAAGGGCACCCTCGTCCGCCCGTTCCGCTCCCGCTCCGTCACGGTGCGCGTGGACGGCGGCCAGGTCGTGCTCGAGAAGGAGCTGCCGCGCCGCAAGGAGAAGGCCATGGTCGGAACCTATGCCGCGCACATCCAGAACATGATCAAGGGCGTGACGAACGGCTGGACGTACTCCATGAAGGCCGTGTTCAACCACTTCCCCATCAAGATGACCCTGCACGGCGACGAGTTCCACGTCGAGAACTTCCTCGGCGAGCGCGCCCCCCGTGTCGCGAAGGTCATCCCCGGCGTCAAGATCACGGTGAAGGGCGCCGACGTCACGATCGAAGGCGTGGACCTGGCCGCCGTGAGCCAGACCGCCGCCAACATCGAAGGCTGCACCAAGATCCGCAACAAGGACATCCGCGTCTTCCAAGACGGTGTCTACATCACGAAGAAGGGTGAGTAAGATGACCCCCGACAAGAAGTCCCCGTCCCGGAAGTCCGAGTCCGCCGCGAAGAAGGCCGGCGAGAAGGACCGCGAGAAGCACGCCAAGCACGAGAAGGGCGAGAAGGCCCCGGCCAAGGGGGAGGAGAAGGCGGCCCCGAAGGCGGAGCCGTACAAGGCCCGCGCAAAGCCCAAGCTCAGCCCCGAGTCCGTGCAGCTCCTGGGCGCCCGCGCCGCCAAGAAGTCGGTGCAGCCCAGTTTCCGCCGCCACGAATGGTGGCGCTACAAGAAGCTCGGCGGCAAGCACGCCACCTGGCGCGTCCCCCGCGGCATCCACTCCAAGACGCGCCGGCACTGGGGCTACCGCCCGCCTGTCGTCTCGATCGGCTACCGCGGCCCGGCCGCCGTGCGCGACCTGCACCCCTCGGGCTTCGAGGAGGTCCTCGTGCACAACCCCGCCGACCTCGCCGGCGTGAAGAAGGACACGCAGGCGGCCCGCGTCGGCGGCACCGTGGGCGGCCGCAAGGCCAAGCTCATCGAGGCCGAGGCGCAGAAGCTCGGCATCCGCATCCTGAACCCCAGGAGTGAGTCCTGATGGCAGACCTCCGCAACCAGCGCCGCCTCGCCTCCAGCATCATGAAGGCCGGCTCCAGCCGCATCCGCATCGACCCCGACCGCGCCGACGAGGTCGCGGGCGCCGTGACCCGCGCCGACGTGCGCAAGCTCGTCTCCGGCGGTGTCATCACGACCGTGCAGAAGCAGGGTGTCTCGCGCGGCCGCGGCCGCAAGCTCGACATGCAGAAGCGCAAGGGCCGCCGCACCGGACCGGGCTCCCGCAAGGGTGCCGCCGGCGCGCGCACGCCCCGCAAGGCGACGTGGATGAGCCTCATCCGGGCGCTCCGCGACGAGTTGCGCGGCATGCGCGAGAAGGGCGCCATCGACGCGCACACCTACCGCGCCTACTACGTGCGCGCCAAGGGCGGCCAGTTCCGATCCCGCGCCCACATGAAGACGCACATGAAGACCGAAGGCTCGATCTCCGAGGAGGTGGCCGTCTAATGGCGCACGGACCCCGCACCCGCGTCCCGTTCCGCCGCCGCCGCGAAGGCCGCACCGACTACCGGCGCCGCCTCCACCTGCTGCGCTCCAGCGAGACCCGCCTCGTCGTCCGCCGCACGAGCGCCAACGTCATCGTGCAGTTCGTCGACTGGTCCCAGGAAGGCGACCAGGTCAAGGCGACCGCCGTGGCCCAGGAGCTTGCGAAGCTCGGCTGGGAAGGTTCCCCCAAGAACACTCCAGCGGCGTACCTCACCGGCCTCCTGGCCGGCAGGCGCGCCAAGGCCGCCGGCGTCGAGTCGGCGGTCCTGGACATCGGCCGCCGCATGCCCACGAAGGGCTCGCGCATCTTCGCCGCCCTGAAGGGTGTGCTGGACGCGGGCATCGACGTGCCGCACGGCGGCGAGGAGATCTACCCCAGTGAAGAGCGCCTCAACGGGGCATTCCTGGAACTGGAATCGAACTTCAACGCCGTGAAGGGCCACATCGAGTCGGGCAAGGAACCGACCGAGAAGCGCGCCACGGCTAAGTCGAACTGACGAGGAAGTGCATCACCATGGCAGAAACCACGACTCCAGCACCGCCGACGGGCGCTTCGCGCCCGGCGCGCCGAGATGATTCCCCGCGCGCACCGCGCGCCGCGGGTGAAGCGCCCCGCTCCGGCGGCGGCTTCGGCTCCCGTGGCCCCGGCGGACCCCGCGGTCCCCCCGGTGGACGCGGCGGCTTCGGCGGACCCGGCCGCGGCGGACCTGGCGGTCCCCGCGGCGGACCCGGCGGCCGTGGTGGCCCCGGCGGCCGCGGCGGACCCGGCGGGCGCGGCGGCGGCGAGCGCCGCCGGCGCGACGACGACGCCCCACGCGCACCGTGGGAGCCCAAGACGCGCCTCGGCAAGGCCGTGAAGGGCGGCACCATCAAGACGATGAGCGAGGCCCTCGCCTCGAAGCTGCCGCTGCGCGAGCCCGAGATCGTCGATGCACTCCTCCCCGAGATGGGCGACGAGGTCATCAACATCTGTCAAACGCGTGACGGCGGGTGGCAC
>JBHEMF010000039.1:0-10327 GCA_046352665.1 Thermoplasmatota archaeon | reverse complement strand
CCGCTGAGGCGCCGGCTCTAAAGCCGCGCTCCGCGATGGAAGGCCGTGGCGTACCGGGTCCCCGTCGACGTCCGCTTCGCGGACCTGGACGCGCTGGGCCACGTCAACTCCGGCACCGTCCTGGCGTACGCCGAGCACGCCCGCGTCAACTGGCTCCTCGAGTCCGGCGCCGCCCCGTCGGCCTCGCGCCTGCCCATCATCCTCGCCTCCCTGCACGTCGAGTTCAAGGCCCCCATCCAGGCCGCCGCCGTCGAGGTCACCATGTGGGTCTCCCGCATAGGAAACAAGTCCTGGGACTTCGACTACGAGGTCCGCGACCGCAAGACTGGCACCCTCTACGCCACCGTGAAGACCGTCCAGGTCGCGTACGACTACGCCAAAGGAGAAAGCCGGCCCATCGACGCGGCCCTGCGCCTCCGCCTCGAGAGCCTCCTCAATCCACTGGCGCCTTGACGAACGGCGTCCAGCCACCCGAATGCTCCCAGAAATCGAGAGCCTCCTCCACCACTTCGTACATCGCCATGCGAGAATGCAGGCGATGGGAAGCGAGGCGGTCGCGGAGCACGTTGGGCATGGCGACGTTGACTTGGTCTTGCGGCAAGGGCATGATACCTGGAATGTGGTACACCACAGTTTACCACAGTGAAGGGGGAAGCGAAACCTCTCCCGGCGCCCGCCGCAACCATCAAACGTCCCCGCCCTCTGGAGAAGGCGTGCCCAGGTCGGCTAGCAGCGCCCGAGCAAAGGCTTCGCGGTCCGCCGGCCGCATCGTCGCCGGCTGCCTGAGTCCCCATCCGCCGCATCTCGTGTACGCGGACAATCCGCCGCAGAACGAGCCGCGGGCGGAGTGCGGGTGGGAGACGGTGCGTTGGGGGTACGAGCGGCTGCGGCACAGCCTACGCCGCCGCGACTACGACGTCATCATCGTGCACAGCCCGCATTGGCGCACCCAGGTGGGGCACCATTTCCTTGGCGTGCCGCATTTCTCCAACTTGAGTGTGGACCCGATCTTCCCGAACCTGTTCCGTTTCAAGTGCGACATCGACGTGGACGTAGGGCTCGCGGAGTCCATCGAGAAGGAGGCGCGGGGGCGGGGGCTCGTCACGAAGATGATGCGGAACCCGGCGTACCGCGTCGATTACGGCACCATCGCGGCGTGCCACATGGTGAACCCGAGTTGGGACAAGCCCATCGTGGGAATCTCCTCGAACGGTTCGTACAAGTATTACTCGAACGACGTCGGGCAGGCGCAGCAGCGGGCCTTGGGCGAGGCCACGCGGGCCGCCATCGAGAAGTCCGGCAAGCGCGCCCTCCTTCTGGCGTCCAACAGCATCAGCCACCGCCACTTCACTCGTGAAGGCGCCCTCCCGGAGGACATGAGCCAGGAGCGCATCTACCACCACGGGCAGTACTTGTGGGACATGCATGCCATCCGCCTCATGCGGGAGGGCCGCGCGGAGCAGTTGTTCGACGAGATGCCGGACTTGATCGACGACGCCACGAGCGAGGCCGATGCCGGCTGCCTGAGCTGGCTGCTCGCCGCCCTGGATTATCCGAAGTATCCGGCAGAACTGCATGGGTATGGCACTGTCATTGGCACGGGGAACGCGGTCGTGGAGTGGGATCCCGACGAGAGGACGAGGCAAGTCACGCCGAGGGGGAGGACGTAGATGGCTTACGTTACCCTCCGCAGAGCCGATCAATGGGGAGTGGCCGCTGCCTTGACGTCCTTAGGTTGCCTCATAGGCATTGCGATCGTCCTTGTCTTGAATTTCCGCCCCGGTTGCTGGGACCCGTGGGCCAACGAGGCACCCGGCAACGCAGCTTGGGTTTCCATTTTTGGTGGGGCCGCCGCCTTGGGCATGGCAATCCAGGCGCGGCGTATGTCCCGGCTGGAAGGCAAGTCTGCTTGGACTCGCGTCGGCTGGATTGGGGCTTGGGTCCTACTGGCCAGCTATCTCGTCCTTTTCGCAGTTGGGTTTGGAGCGGGAATCCCGCCGGAGTCGGAATCCGCCAGCTGCATGTCTAATTGGCATGGCGGTGCCTGAAATGCCTAAGCAAGGCTCGAGAAGCGGAAACGACAAGAAGGACGTTGTGGCGAAAAATGGGTCGCAGAAGCATCCTGCCTCCAAGAAAACGCAACCGCAGATTGCGCAGATTTCGCAGAAACGGACCAAATCTGCGGCATCTGCGAAATCTGCGGTTCCGTTTGCGAAGCGGCTGAACGACCAAGTCATCGCCCGCGTCGCGGACGCAAGGCCCGCTCCTGCCCCCGCTCCCTCCGGTCGCATCCTCGCCGGCTTCATCGTCCCGGGCCTTCCGCACCCGTACCTCATCCCTGACGCCAGCCCTTCCTACCGCCGCATCCGCGACGCGTACGAGTCCGTCCGGAAGCAGGTCGCGGCGCTGAAGCCCGACCTCATCCTGCTCTACTCGACGCAGTGGCTCTCTGTCATCGGCCACCAGGTGCAGGCGCGGCCGGCGCCGGAGTGGAACCACGTCGATCCGGAGTGGCACGAGCTTGGCTCCATCCCGTACAAACTCCGCATGGACGCGGAGTTCGGTGCGGCCTACGGGGAGGCTGGGCAGCGGCGCGGCCTGGAGATGCGCACCGTGGACTACCATGGTTTCCCCATCGACACCGGCACCGTCGTGGCGCTCCGGTGCATCACCCCGAAGAACGAGGTGCCGGCCTCGGTCGTGTCATGCAACATGTACGCCGACCGCGCGGAGACCATCGTGCTCGGCAAGGCGGCACTCGACGCCGTGCAGGCGACGGGGAAGCGCGCCGTCGTCGTCGCCGTCACGAACCTCTCCAACCGCATGCACACCGACGTCGTACCGTTCGAAGACGACTGCATCCACTCCCTGAAGGACGACGAGTGGAACCGCAAGTACCTCGAGTTCCTCGGCCGGGGCCGTCTGGAGGATGCAAGCCAGCTCGCGCGCGAGTTCTCCAGCCAGGCCAACGGCGACCAGAAGATGAAGGCCATCTGGTGGCTCGCGGCCGTGATGGGTTCCCACAACCAGTACGACGGCCGCGTCTTTGCCTACGAACCCGTGTACGGGACAGGTGCGGCTCTCGTCGGCCTCACCCCGACCCTGAAGGCGGCGGCGGACAAGGAGTTCGACGAGGACTCGGCGGAGTTCTTCGGTGGCGACCGCAACGTCCTGGCGCCGGCGTCGGGCGGAGGGGCAACGCAACTCAACGTCCTCACGATGGAGGAGGGCGACAAATGGGAAGGCCACGTGCCGGCCAAGACGGAGGGGCCGCGCGGCGGGTCGCCCCTGTTGCAGGAAACTGCGCCGAGACGGTCCCGGAGCCAAGTTTCGCAATCCAATCCGCCGAAGACGCCGAAGACGCAGAAGCCGTCCCGTTCGGCGAGTTCGGCGTCCTCGGCGGATAGAAGGGGCGTCGTAACGACCTCCAAGGCGCCCAAACCGTACGCCGCCTACGCCCACGCCCGCCGCGTCGGCGACACGCTCTACCTCGCCGGCATCGGGCCCCGCGACCCCAAGACGAACGCCACGGTGGGCGGCAAGGTCTACGACGAGTCGGGCAAGCGCCTCAAGTACGACGCCAAGGCGCAGACGCGGCAGACCATCGAGAACATCCGCACCATCCTGCACGAATCCGGCTGCGACCTCTCGGATGTCTTCGATGTGAGCGCCTTCTTGATCGACATGAAGCGCGATTTTGCCGCCTTCAACGAAGTGTACAACGAATACTTCGGCGCGGTGCAGCCTGCTCGGACCACGGTCGAGGTGCAAGCCCTGCCGGGGCCGATCGCGGTGGAGCTCAAGGTCGTGGCAAAGGTTCCCATTGGGCCCCAGTGAAGCCGGCGAGCCACGTCCGACCCACGACCACCATCTCTAAGCGGGGCCCACCTTTCGCATGGCAT
The DNA here is from genome assembly GCA_046352665.1 of Thermoplasmatota archaeon. Lineage (GTDB taxonomy): Archaea > Thermoplasmatota > E2 > JACPAO01 > JAHFTW01 > JAHFTW01. The sequence goes on along the minus strand of JBHEMF010000039.1, from coordinate 6,425 downwards.
GGGCGACGCATGAGGACCGGAGCATGGCGCCAGGCCCGGCAGGACGCGAAGGCCGCCGACCACGCCGTGGCACGCGGGACGGCGCCGGGACTTCGCCTCATCGACATCTCGCCCATCGTGAACGCACGCATCGCCAACTGGCCCGGCGACGTCCCTTACAAGATGGAGAAGGCCGCCGACATCTCCGCCGACGGCATCGACATCGGCTCCATGCACACGAGCTTCCACGTCGGCGCCCACACCGACGCACACCGCCACTACGCCAAGGACGGCCCCGACGCCGCAGGCATGCCGATCGGCCACTACTACGGGCCGTGCCAAGTCGTGGACGTTCGCGCCAAGAACGGCAAGCGCTTCGGCATGGACGACCTCGCCACCGTCCCCACGGCGCCGCGTGTCCTGTTCAAGACCGGCACCTTCCCGGATCCGTACGAGTGGAACGACGACTTCGCCGCACCGTCGCCCGGCCTCATCGACGAGCTCGCTGCCAAAGGCGTCGTCCTGGTTGGCTTCGACACGCCATCCACGGACCTCTTCGCCTCGAAAGGCCTCGAGTCGCACAAACGGCTGTTTGCGCATGGCATCGTGAACCTCGAAGGTCTGGTCCTTGCCGACGTGAAGCCCGGCCACTACACTCTCATCGCGTTCCCCCTCCGGTTGGAGGGCGCAGACGCCAGTCCGGTGCGGGCCGTGCTGGTGGCGACGTAGGGACAGGGGGCACCCGGATGGATTCACTGAATTCGGCCACCTTCCTTGAGGTTCCTTAAGGAGCCTTGAGGTTCCTTGCGGCGTGGCAACGACCCGCGACTCCACCCTCATCGAGATCCCCACCGCCCTCCGCGACCTCATCGCGCGCCAGCGCCTGCACCCACGCCAGGCTCTGCACGAGATCATTGAGGAGGCCTTCTTTTTCTGGGAGGAATCGGGAGGCTGGACGGGCCTTCCCCTCCCGCCGCCGTAGCGTTTATCCCTGCCTGCCGTGCGGGCCGCATGCAGCGTGCCGCTCTCCTGTCGGGTGAGCACGCCACGTTGCCGGCCGCGGAATTGCGGGCCCTTTGTGACGTGCATGCGCCGGGGGCGACGCTAGCGGTGCGTGGGCTCGTGGCGCATGCGGAGGCTGGCGCCGGGCTCGATGCCGCACTGTCGCGGATGGCTCTCCTGTTCGGCTGGGGCGAGCCTTGGGGGGAGGCGGATGACTCGCCGCAGGGGCTGGCGGAGTTGGCAGACGTCGCGCGGAGGCGGACAGATGGTGTAGGCGCAGCGGCGGTCGTGACGGAGCGGCGGGGGCGGGACAAGTCGCCGCGCGCGCGGGAGGCGGAACGTACCTTGGGCGCAGCACTTGCGGCCGCCGGCCACGCCATCGACCTGGGCAACCCCGCCGTCGTCGTCTATGCGTGGCTGCTGGACGGCCGAATCCACGTTGGCCGTCGCCTCGGCGTGGGCGGGCGTTCCGCCTTCGAGGCGCGCGTTTCGGATGCGCGGTCGCATTTCAGTCCGGTGAGCCTGCATCCGCGCCGCGCCGCGAGCCTCCTCCACTTGGCCCGGGTTCCTCTCCGCGGGACCGTCTATGACCCGTTCTGCGGCACCGGCGCCTTCGTGCTCGAGGCGGCACTGGAGGGCTATAAGGTGCTCGCCTCGGACCTGGACTCCTTCATGGTGCAAGGGACGCTGCAGACGGTGACGGACGTTCCCCCGGAGCCTCTCGATGTCGAGGCGTTCGTGGCCGACGTCGGCGACACGCCGGACCTCGTGGGGCTCGTGGACGGCATCGTGACGGACCTGCCGTATGGCCGGGCCAGCAGCACCGACCGCGAGGACGTGGGGGCACTCTACGGGCGAGCGTTCCGTGCCTTCGCGGCGCTCCTCCCCGAAGGCGGCCACGCCGTCGTGGGGCACGCCGACCCGGCCCTCGTCCCCGACCAGCCGGCGCCGGGGCTCGCCGTCGTGGAGCGCCACCAGGAATACTCCCACAAGAGCCTCACGAGGCACTTCGCCGTCGTTAAAAGAGTCCAGGGAGTCGGATGGCCGTAGGGTGAGTGCCAACCTCTCGGTGACATTCCTCGGCACGGGGGCCAGCTGGCCGACCGTCGAGCGGGGGCTCTCGGCCATCGCGGTGAAGCGCGGCGGCGAGGTCATCCTGTGGGACTGCGGCGAAGGCACGCAGCGGCAGGTGCAGAAATCGGGGCTCTCCTACCAGCAGATCACCCAGATCTACATCTCCCACTACCACGGCGACCACTGCTACGGCGTCCCCGGACTCTTGAAGACGATGGAGCTCAACGAGCGCGACAAGCCCCTCTGGCTGTACGGCCCGCCAGGACTGGGCCGACTCGTAGAGGCGTGGAAGGCGCTGCGCGGCTGGCCCAAGGAGTACCCAGTGCACGTGCAGGAGCTCCGGCCCGGCGACGTCGTGCAGAAGGACGGCTACCACGTGCAGGCCTACGCCGGCGACCACGGCATCCAGGACCTCGCCTTCGCACTCCAGGAACCCGACCGCCCCGGCTTCTTCGACAAGCCCAAGGCGCTCTCCCTCGGCATCCCGGAAGGTCCGCTCTTCGGCCGCCTGCAGCGCGGCGAGACGGTCACGACGAAGGACGGCCGCACGTTCACGCCCGAGCAGGTCGTGGGCCCAGCCCGCCCCGGCCGGCGCATCGTCTTCTCGGGCGACACGCAGCCCTGCCTGGGCCTCCTGGAAGCGGCGGTGGACGCGGACCTGTTCATCTGCGAGGCGACGTTCACCGACGACCTCGTGGAGAAGGCGCGCGAGGTGCGCCACATGACGGCGCGGGAGGCGGCCGGCATCGCCCTCAAGGCCAAGTGCAGGCGCCTCGTTCTCACCCACATCAGCCCCCGCTACAAGGACCCGGCCCCCGTCCTCGCCGAGGCCCGCGCCGTCTTCTCCGAGACGGAGATCGCCGACGACTTCCTCACGGTGGACGTGGAGGTGCGGCGGTGAGGCAGATGCTCGTCCTCCTCGTCGCAGAGGAGCCGCCCGGTGCCGAGAGCGCGCCGGCACCCGTGGTGCCTTCCGAAGCGGCCGACGCGGAGCGCCTGGAGAAGGCGCGCAGGCTCCTGCAGGAAGCCATCCGGCGCAGCCAAGCCGTCGGTCCCGCCCCAGCGCCCGGCGGCCTCCGGCCCTTCCCCGGGATGAAGGTGGACAAGTACTTCGGCACCAAGCTTCCCCCAGTCTGCGCCAGCCTCGGCTGCTACGTCACCGACGACGGCAAACGCTTCTACTGCGTGAACCCCGCGTGCCAGAAGCACAAAAAGCGCGAGACCAAGCACACCCGGCGCGGCAACCCTGCGAAGGCGCACTTCGTCTATTTCCGCTGCCCGCGCTGCGAGTCCCGCAGCCTCGAGATGCACGTCATGTCGAACCGGTACGTCTGCCGGGCGTGCAAGTACTCCTGGCAGCGGTAGTCCACGCTTACATGCGTCCGGCGCATGGCTGGGCATGCAGGTCCGCCGCGCCGTCCTCGCCGACCAGCCGGCCCTCGTCCCGCTCGTGGCCGCGATGCACGAGCACGAACGGCTCCCCATGGGCCCAGCGACCGAGGCGGCACTCGCCCGACTGCTTGCCGACGGCGCGTTCGGCTTCGTCCTCGTGGCGCTCGACCCGGAGCCCGTGGGCTACGCAGTCATCGGCTTCGGCTACAGTCTTGAGTTCTCGGGGCGCGACGCCTTCGTGGACGAGCTCTTCGTGACTCCGACGGCCAGGGACGTCGGAATCGGCGCGCGTCTTCTCGAGGCGGCGGAGCATGGCTGCCGGGAGGCGGGTGTCGCAGCACTCCACCTGGAGGTCGACCATGCCAACGCCGCGGCGCGCCGGCTCTACGAGCGGACGGGGTACAAGGCGCACGAGCGGCACCTCATGACGAGATGGCTTGGGCCCGGCCCCGCCAGCGGGCCGTGAGTGCGGCAAGCAGCGGGATGAGGAACGGGCCGGCGCCCGCGGCGGCGCTGGGCTCTTGCACGGTCACGGTCTGGCCTTTGTCGTCGATGCCGTAGCCGCCGTGGCCCTGGATGGTGAAGGAAGCCTGCGCCATCGCAGAAGAGGTATGCGCCAGGTTCCAGGCAGCGAGGGAAAGATGGTACGTCCCCTCGGGAGCTCCCTCGTCATGGAAACGCCACGTCCAGGTCACCTCGGCCGAACTCCCCCGGTGTTCATGTGAGACGGGGGCGACGATCTTCGTTAGGTTGCGGGGCACGCCGGGGCCTTCCACGATGAGGTCGCCAAGGTGCAGGTCCGACGTGCCGAACGGGCTGTTGGCGGACGCGTGGACGAGGACAATGCCCCCTGCGACCTGGGGATGGACGAAATCGACGTACACCCCCTCACGTGTCGCAAGGTCGAGGCGGCTGCGGGCGCCTGGCCGGCTCACGGCCTGGATGCGCATCTCCGTCGGGCTCGCGCAGTCCTTGCCGTCGTGGAGATCCACGCGGAGCGAGAAGCCTGCCGCCTTGGCGATGGCTCCATCCTCCACGACATCCAAGGGTACCTCGACCTCATGCGTGCCGGCCGGCAGCCAGAGCCCCGCGGCGACGCCATGCGCGACTATTGGGGCGGCTTCCAGCTCCGCGACGTCCGCCGAACCGCTGGCGCGGATCCAGGCTTCGATGCGGATCGGAACGGCAAGGTGCGAGTCGTCGGGCAAATCGATGACCCAGTGGAGGCGAGCCGCCTGGACGTGGATGTCCCGGGCAAGCCCCCGTTCGGGATGGAAACGCGGCGTCCTGTTCGCAAAGAAACCGAACTCCGTGGGCACACCCCCGAACGGCAGTATCCAGGAAGGGTCCGCCACGGCACTGTCGGGTGGGGCGCCGCAAGTCCCCAGGCTGGACGTGGCATCTGCCGGCTCAGGCACTTGCAGCGTCTGCGGGTTGCCCGTGCCCTGCCAGTCCAGGACGGCGTGCAAGGTCGTGTCCATCGCCGCGACGGGGGCGGCTACGACGATAAGTGCAGCGGCGGCCCACGTGCAACGCATGGCCGGGAGCCCTTCGGCCTGGGTCTTGAAGCTATTGGGCTCCGAGGCGAAAGTTGCGCCACCTCAACCCGCTGGCTCCGTCGCGGCTCCTTTTCCCTTGTGCGGCACGGTGAGCGTGGCTCCCAGGAGCACGAGCGCGCCGCCAATGACGGTCCAACGCGACGGCACTTGGGCGATGCAGGGGATGGCCCAGGCAAGGAGTGCTGCGCCGACGGGTTCGAGGAGGATCCAGGTCGCCACCGTGTGCGCGGGGAGGTACTTCACGGTCCAGTTCGCGACGGTGTGGCCGCCCAGCATGGGGACCGCCGCGAGCAGGACGAAGGCGGCGAAGGTGCCGTTGGCGCCGAGCCATGCCAGGCAGTCGAGGGGCATCGTCGCCGCAAAGAGGGGCTGGCCGACGATGGGAAGCGAGACAAGAAGCGCCAAGGCGGCGAAGGCGTAAACGGGCAGGACGTACTCGACGAGGCCGCGGGTGGCGCGCAGGCGCCGTCCGATGAGGAAGTAGGCCGCGGAGCCGAGGCCGGCGGCAAGCGCCAAGACGTCACCGAGAATGGACTGGCCAGCGCCTGCCCCGTCGGCGAAGGCGATGGCCGCCGAGCCCGCGAAGGCGACGGCGACACCCGTCCAGTTGGCTGCGGACAGGCGGTCGCCGAGCAGGAAGTGCCCGCCGAGGGCGACGAAGACCGCTTGCAGCGTCACGAGCGTCGTGGATGCGGCCACCGTCGTGAGTCCGAGCGACGTCACCCAGAGCCCGAAATGCGCGGCCAAGGCGAGGCCGGAGGCGAGGAGGACAAGCCAGTCTTGCCTCGTGTGGCTGCGCCAGGCTGGCCAGGCGCGGCGGGAGAACGGCAGGAGCAGCAGGCACGCCAGCCCCAGGCGCCAGAACGAGGCGGTGAGGGGCGGCGCGTTGGCGAGCTTGAACAGCGGTGCCGCGAAGGAGACGGAGAGGACGGCCACCGCGACTCCGAGCCAGGGGGGAAGCGCGGGCCTGGGCTCGGGCACGCGACTCGAAGCTGCTCGATGGCTATCGGCTTTGCCACTTGTTGGCCTCGTGTGGGAGACCGCGGGAAACCGGGAAGACTGGAACGGAGGAAAAATCGTCGAATCGGTTCCCTGCTTCCAGTCTTCCTAGGTTCCCAAGCCTCCCGCACTTGGGAATTTGCGAACGACGTCCCTAGTCGAGCAGGGTGAACAATTGGTCGTCGCCGCCCACGTCGAAGACGCCGAGGCGGGCGCCGGCGTCGAGCCAGCCGTGCGCGTAGTTGCAGGTGGCAAACGCGTTCACGAGATCGCCCTGCTCGTGGAAGTGCACGGCGTCGGCGTGGTAGCGCATCGCCATGTCCATGAAGTTCGCCGCGATCCGGCCGGCAAAGGAGTTGGTGGGTGCCACGACCTTCGCCTTGGCGATGGCGCGCCGCGTGAGGTCGAGGTATTTCGCGA
>JBHEMF010000038.1:0-10333 GCA_046352665.1 Thermoplasmatota archaeon | reverse complement strand
GAGTAGAAGATCGCGACGTCTTCGCGGGTTTCTTCGAGGCGGTAGTTCTCGCCGCGGAACTGGAGGCCGGCTCGGAAACTTCGAACTCCCAATTGCCGCAGCTGCCAACACGAATTTCCAAGGAGTGTTTGCCGGGATCGGCCTGGAAAAAACGTGAGCCTCGCAACTGGCCGATGCCATTGACCCACAATCCCTCCTGGCGGCCATTCGCGTCCAAAAGATGCACGATGAAGTTGTCCTGATAGCCACAATCGTTGGCATTTCCGCTGAAGTCCACCTGCACAAGGAAGCGGGCGTTTTCGAATTGGTCCGATACGCTGTCTCCCGAGCCGCGCACATTGAGCAGGTCAACCCGCGTGACGTCCGGGGACGCAAAGATTGCAGGCTGGCTCGATGATTCAGCGGGGCCATTGAATGTCGGCCCATCCGCAGGGTCGTGCGAAATGAATGAAACATACTGCTCGACGAGCGTATCTCGTAAGATGTCGCTCCAATCCAGCGTGATGTCTTGGTAAACGAACCAACCAACGTCGGGTGCCCAATACCTGACGCCTGACGGTTCGGCACTCCCTGCCTCGTGGTCGCTAATGCGGACGACGCCGTAGGGAATCCCACGGACGTTCAGAATCTGGCCGGTCCCAATCTCATAGTTGCGCGTTCCAAGTGTCCCATGTCCCTTCTGTTCCAGCGGGAAGGGCAAGCCAATCCATGTTTCGGCTCCGGAGCCCTCCGTCGTTCCAACGAGGGTTGCTTCGTCGGCATCAACGTACTTGCTTGTCGCGTTCTGCTGTGAGTCTCCCTTGGTGATGACGAGCAGGCGATACTGGCACACACCAGTGTCGCAGCCCGTTCGTCCGACCACGGTACGGGTCTCGGTGGTGTTTATCCACACGACTTCGGGGGACGATTTCTGGATGGTGAATTTCGTATTGATGCGAAAAACCCAGGTCTGGTTGCTGTTCCAACCCGGCAACGTAACGTCGCCGAGTGGGGCAGCGGCTTTGCTGGGGGCGGACGATGTAGGTGGGGCCATTGAATTGGCTGCCGTCGATCCTGAATTGCCCCCGGCGGTCGCCGCCGTGCTTGGTGCGACTGACTGGGGACCTGCGCAACCCGCGGCGATCAGGAAAAAAGCCAGGAGCAGGGCGGGGGAGGACGTCTTCATGGGAACCGCACGGGGGTCTGGCGAGGTCACCGGCGCGAAATACCTTGGGGCGCGCATGCTCCAAGGGGCGCCGGTCGTCCGTTGCAGGAGGTCGGATTTGCGCTGGCGTGCGCCGTGGCGCGCTCCAGGCGGAGCGATACTACGTGAGGCTCCGCGGCGAGCCATCCATGCCCGGAAGGGCGCGACAAAGGGGTCCAGGGGCGAAGCCCCTGGTGCAGGAGAGCCTGGAGCGCAGCAGCGCTCCAGGCGTCCCTGCACTCAAACGAGCGCAGCGAGTTTGAGTGCAGGAGGTCGGATTTGAACCGACGAACCACAAAGGACTAGCCCCTCAAGCTAGCGCCGTTAGCCAAGCTTGGCAACTCCTGCAGGTTGGGTCTCCCCAGCCGGCCCGCCAGATAAGCCGAACGGCTGGGACCCTGGCCCCTTGCTGGGGCGGCCTGCGCCGCGGAAACCCGAGGGCTTCCGCGGCTAGCGCGAAGGGGGCGATTTGAACGCCCGCGGGAAGTCCCACGGCCTTAGCAGGGCCGCGCACTACCGGGCTATGCGACCTTCGCATGGAGCGAGGATCCTGTGGACCCCAGCGTTCGCGCCGACTTCAGGTTCGCTTTTAACGGTTGGGGGGCCGAGGCGCGGTTTGCCGGGCGAGCGAAACGGTATTGCGGCGTGCCGCCGCTGCCGTGGCAGTGACCGGCCGCTTGCCCAGCGTGGAACTCGTCCTCCTGCGCCATGCCGAGGCCGAGCGCAAGGCCGCGACCGACATGGAGCGGCCGCTCACGAAGAAGGGCCGCGACGACGCGGCGGCTTTGGGGCGGCGCCTGGCGAGCCCTGACCTGCGCCCCGACGGGGTCTTCGCGAGTCCTGCGGCGCGGGCGCGGCAGACGGCCGAGCTTGCCGTGGCGGGACTCGGGGACCCTAGCCCCCCGGTGCGCATGGAGGCGGGACTGTACGACGCTGCCCAGCAGGACATCGCCAAGGTGCTCGGAGCCCACGCCGGTGCCGCGCGCCGCGTCCTCGTCGTCGCCCACAACCCGGGCTTGAGCGACCTTGCCGCCTGGCTCTGCAACCTGCCGCCGGGCTGGAGCCTCAGCAAGTGCGCCGCCGCGCACATCCGGGTCCGCTCGACATGGCAGGACATGTCGCGGGGGTGCGGTCGGCTCATCGATGTCGTCGAGGAATTCTAGTCCGTCGTCCGAGTGTGGGAGGCCGGGATGGAAGGATGGTGGAGATCGACGATTGGGGTTCAATCGCAGATCCGGGACCATCCTGCAATTCCAAGCCTCCCACTCGACGGCTTCCTGAAATGTAGACCGCCCGGGCGTCCCGGGTCACACGGCGGGGTCTCCACCAGGGGTAGAGCGCCGTCGGCGGGCTGCGAGCGAGGGCAGGTCATGCCTTGGCAGGCGCCGCGGGTTCTTGGCCTTTAGGAGAACCTGGTCATGCGCATGGTGAAGACGAGCGTATGGCCGTTGAACTGCGAATAGTCCTGCTGGCCCGGCTTGGGGGCGGGGTTGTCGTAACCGTACGCGAAGGCCGGCGGCGTGCGCAGCGCCACCGTCTCGCCTGCCGTGACGCCCATGAGTCCGTAGGAGACGCCGTCCACGGCGCCGGGCTGGCCCAGGACCGTATCGAAGTCGCCGCGCCAGAACTCATGGCCGTCCTCGGCGATGGTCCCGACCGTGGAGACGAATACGTGCGAGCCAGGCCCGGCAACGCGGCCACGGGCGGCGTGCACCGTCGCGACCGCCGTGCGGACCGCATTGCCGACGTGGAGCTCGACGGTGTGGTTGCCGGCACCTTCCGTCGCCGGGATGCGCAATGTGACCTCGGTCCTTGCCCAGTCCGGGTAGGCGTAGCCCTGACCGGACGTCGTCTTGGCGCCGTTGGCCTGCAGGTCGGCCGTCGCCTCCGAGAACGTCGCCGTCCACCCGTCCGGGAGGGCAGCACCCGCGGGCCCCGTGAGGGTCCAGGTGACCAAGGCCCGCGCCGCGGCGAGGTTGTGCACCCAGGCCATCATGTAGTCCGTGTCACCGCGGACGTCCCAGACGCCCGGTGTAATGAAGTCCGCTTCCTGGCCGGCATCGCCTGGCGTGGGGGACGGCTCCGAAGTCGGGGGGGCGGACGGACTTGCGCAGCCAGCCGCCAGCAAGGCGAAGAGAAGGAGGGAGGGGATGCGCATCAAAGCACGCGGATGGAGTTCAGCGTCGGCGCCGGCTGCGACGCCATCGTGTTCATGCGGTCGGAGACGTCCTTACCCGCAAGCAGCATCCCGAAGACCGCGTAGCCAGCGTCGCTGTTGGCTTGGGCCGGGCAGGTGGAGGTGCTCTTGGGGTCGAGGAAACAGTTGGTGACGGCGTTGATGTAGAACTCCGTCGTGGCCGAGTCCGCCTCGTTGGTGCGGGCCATGGCCAGCGTGTACTGCGTGTTGTGAAGGCCGGATGCGATGGCTTCGTTCTTGATGGGTGGGTGCGAGCCGGTCTTGCCGTCGCGCTCGCCGCCGCACTGGTTCACGAAGTTCGAGACGATGCGGTAGCAGTGCAGGCCGCTGTAGAAGCCCTCGCCCACGTACGTCTTGAAATTGGCGACAGAGATGGGCGCCTTCGCGTCATTGAGCTCGGCCACCATGCAGCCGACCGACGTGGAGATCGCGACGATGGTATCCGACTTGTCCGCCACGGTGTACTGGGGCAGTGTGGCGCAGGGGTCCTGGCCCGCACCGGAGGTCGTCGTGGTCTGGCCCGATCCCGTCGTGGTCACACCCGTCTGCGAGCCTCCAGATGTCGTCGTTGTGGTCGTGTCGTTCGTGGAGCAGCCAGCCAGGGTCGTGGCAATGAGCAAGGCGGCAAGTACTGCGGCGCGCATCGGGCGGGCAGCACCCCGTCCCTCTCAAAAGGATTGGGTCGCCCGCACGGCGGCCGTGTCCTGCCTTTTTATCCCCGGCGAGTGTCGCAAGGCACCTTGATCGAACCTGGGGCCCCGGACGTGCCCGTGGCCGTCGTGGGAGCCGGCGGGTTCGGCACGTGCCTTGCCACGATGCTGGCCCGCAAGGGCACTGCCGGGCCCGAGGTCCGGCTCTGGTGCCGCAGCCCCGACTACGCGCAGACCATCGCCAACAGCCGCGAGAACGGCAAGTACCTGCCCGGCGTGAAGCTGCCGTTGAACGTCTGGGTGACCTCGAGCCTCGCCGACGCCGTGGGCGGCGCCGAGGTCGTGATCGCGGCAGTACCGAGCCAGGCGATGCGGGAGACGGCCCGCGCCGTAGCACCCCACATGGCGCACGGCGCCAAGGTCCTGAACGTCGCGAAGGGCATCGAGCACGACACGTTCCTGCGCATGAGCCAGGTCTTGCAGGAGGAGCTCGGCCCGCACGTCCCTGTCGCGAGCATGTCGGGGCCGAACTTCGCCGAGGAGATCGCGCGCGGCATGCCCAGCGCAAGCGTCGTGGCCTCGAAGTCGCCGGCGGCGCTCAACCTCTTGTGCAACCTCCTCACCACCGACTGGTTCAAGGCCTACCCGCGCCGCGACGTGGTCGGCGTCGAGCTCGGCGGTGTCATGAAGAATATCGTCGCCATCGCGGCCGGGGTCACGAAGGGCATCGGCTTCGGCGACAACAGCCAAGCCGCCGTCATCACCCTCGGCCTCGACGAGATGGTCCGATTCGGCGTTGGCCACGGGGCGCGCAAGGAGACGTTCACGGGCCTGTCCGGCCTGGGCGACCTCATCTGCACGGCGACGAGCAGCCGCAGCCGCAACCACCGCGTCGGAGAGCTCCTTGGCCGCGGCCTCGACATGAAGCAGGCCATGGCGACGATGGGCGGCCAGGTCGCGGAGGGCGTCCATGCGGCCAAGTTCGTGCACGAGCAGGCCCTGAAGGAGAAGATCCCGCTGCCCATGACGTCGGAGATCTACCGCATCCTGTACGAGGGGAAGGACGTGCGGCGGGCAGTAAGGGACTTGATGAACTTGCTGTGAACCCTAAATATTTTCTTGCCGCCCCCATTGTGCCACCGATGCGTTTCCTAGGCACGGTTTCGGTTGTGCTGTCCACGGCCCTTGCGATGTCCGGATGCCTCTGGTCGGCGAATGCATGTGCCGGCTTGTATGATGCACGGTGGCAGGAACCATGGGCCGCGGACGCCCTCCGGCGCGAAGGTGCCACGGCCGGCCCGGGACTGGAGGGAGGCCATTTCCCAGGGGACGACCAGGAACCGCATGTCTCCGCGTTGACCGCTATCAATTGGAGCCCTGACCGAGACGTAAGCTACTGGGTCGGCATCGACCAAGGTAACGTAACCTTTGGAATCTCGGCTTTCTCAGCGGAGTCCACGGCACCCTTGCGAGCCGATGGGATCGCATTCCTTACGAAAGTGACGGGTATGCCTGCGGAGAGGGTGGCTGCCGTGGTGGATCAGGCCCTGGCGACCTTCCACCGCACAACTTGGACAGAACGCGGCGTTGATTATTCATCGACCGACACAATGGAAGCACCACTCCCCTTCACCCTGCGCGTTCCTGCGTTGCAGAGTGAAATGGCAGGGGACGCGGAATGGTATTTCTCCTATTCCTGGGCACAACTTCAATGGGAGGTCACGAATTCGACGGGCCTCGTGGTTAGCATGGTCTACATGCGTTCCAATGGTCAGACCGAGGTCCAGGCATTCCCGGGAAATGAGGCCACATTCCGGGAATCATTGGGGAGGACTTTTGCCGCTCATGGCACGCCGGCTCCCACATTCACGCATCTCATCTACACGGAAGAAGACTGCATCTGCCGCGGCCCCTGCATGTAGACGGTGCTCACCAGTACTTCGCCAGGCTTGCCTGCCCGCCGACCCGCATCTCCTCGACCTTGGGCATCAAGAGGTCCCAGTCGAGCTCCCGCCATTCCAGGCCATGCTCGTCGAGGAGCGAGCGCGCCTTCTCCGCGACGCTGGGCGCCAGGAGCAGGCCCCGCACCTTGGAATCGTTCTTGCGCAGCCGCTCCACGTAGCGCCAGAGCTGCTGCGCCTCGGACACGCCCGCCGTCGTGCGCTTGAGCTCGACGACGAGCCGCCTGCCTTCGGCGTCGTGGCCGTCGATGTCGTAGAAGCCGCGCTTCGAGTTGCGCTCACGCATGGCAGGCACGAAGCCGATCTCGACCAGGGCGGGCTGGGCGAACAACAGGGCTTGCAGGTCGTCCTCGGTGCCGACCAGGTCGAGGCCGGCGCCGTCGCGCAGCGGGAGACTGACGAGGAGGCTCACCGAATGGAACGCCACCCGCACGATCTCCTCCGGCTTGGCGCGCGAGCTCGTGAGGACGACCAAGCCGCCCTCGATGGCGACGGCGAAGCTCGCCCCCGGCGGCTGCCAGTTCACCGGCTTGGCCTTGCTTGCGGTATGGATGAGGAGGGTGCCGTCGGGCTTGAGGAGGACCAGCCGCTCGCCGCGGTTCAGGTCGCTGCGGGCGCGGCCCTGGTACCGCACCTCGCAGTCGCCGACCGCCTGCACGAGATGCCCCCGGCGCTGCGCCAAGCCCTGGAGCTCGGTCTGCAGGAAGCGCAGGGCCGCGTCGGGGTCGGGGTCGCGCAAGACCTGCACGGCGCTTCCAGGAGGCGGCTCCTTATGAGGGCGTGCCGGGCGCTTCGTGTGGAAGTGCGAAGGAACGGAGCCTCAGATTCATCCGATGAATTTTGGGGCGAGACGCCTTAGCCCGCTGGCAATGAAGTCCGATTTCCGGGTTTCGCAAGCCCACGGATTCTGGCACGGGCCAACGACCCCCTCGAGGTTCTGCTGAATCTGAGGTTTCGAAGCAACTTCTGTACGCCCTCGAATCTGAGAGTGCTCAACCTCGCGCCGGACGACAATCACTTCAGCGCGCCTTCGATCTCCTTGCGCATATCGACCTCGGAGATGCCCCCGTCGGCCTCGCGCTCCTGCTCGATCTCGGTGAGAAGGTCCGCGAACTGGGCGCGGTACTCGGGGTCGTCGCGCACCTCGGTGATGAGCTTGGCGGGAAGAAGGAAGTCGAAGATGTCCTTGAACGGCGGCCGCGGGTTCACGGCGTTGAACTGCTTCTGGCGGACGGTCGCGATGACGGCCGCCTCGACGTTCTTCGTGCCGAAGCCCGGCGTGGCGAAGCTGCGCACGATTGCGTCCTCCTCCACGTCGGGGGACTCGGACTTGAGCTGCGCAAAGAGGGCGCGGCTCTGCGCGTCGTTGGCGATCACCTTGCGGCCGGCGGAGAGCTGCTTCTCCATGTGCTCGGCGACCGGGACCTCGCGTGCCATCGGAAGCGGCGACGGGGCTGGGGGTTATGAGCGTGACCGAGGGAGGAAAGTGCCATCGTCGAAAAACGGAGGGGTAAGGGAAGGAGGAGGCGCTGCGGAATCATCCGCCGAAGTGGCCCTTGAAGCCCTTGCCGGGCCGGAACTTGACCTTCGTCGAGGCCGGCTTGTTCTTCGTGATGTACTCCTCGCCGGTGAACGGGTTGGTGGCCTTCTTGCCGCCCTTCTGGGCCGGCTTCGTGGTCTTCGCGAAGGTCCCGACCCCGGAGATCGTCACCTTGTCGTTCTTCTTCAGGAGCTTGCCAACGGCCTCGAAGGAGGCCTGGACGGCCTGCTTGCTCTGCTTGCTGCTGAGTCCCGTCTGCTTGGCGACGTACTCGGTCACTTCCGTGAGTTTGGCTGTTCCGGCCATGCTGCGGGCAATGGGGGAGCCCTATTAGTGGGTTCCTTCGGGGCATTCTGCGGGTTTTTGGGCCCCGGAGGCCCATGCGCCAACCGTTGCCGGGCGCGCGCCGGTTCCGACGGGACTGTTGCCGCGCGACGGCAAGACCGACGTCGCCGCGCACGTCCGGCGCGCCCCCGGCATGTCCTTGGCTTCAGCGGCTCGCCTGCTCGACGTCCGCGACGAGGTCCGCGACGTCCTCGATGCCGACGGAGATGCGTGCCAGGCCGTCGCCCACACCTTCCGCCTTGCGCTGCGCCGCCGTCGAGTACGAATGGCTGGTCTCGATGGGCAGGCTCACGAGCGACTCCACGCCGCCGAGGCTTGCCGCGGCTGCGATGACGCGGACCTTGCGGCGGAACGCGACGGCGCGGGCCTTCGTGCCGAGGTCGATCGTGACGGCGCCGCCAAACCCGCCGGACAGGACGCGCTTGGCGACCTTGTGGTCCGGATGCGACGACAGGCCTGGGTAATGCACCGCCTCGATGCCAGGCATCCCCTCCGCCGCCTTGGCGAGGGCGAGCGCGTTCTCGCAGTGGCGAGGCATCCGCACGTGCAGCGTCTTCATGCCGCGCCCAAGGAGGAACGCAGCGTGCGGGTCGAGGCTCGGCCCCCAGTTGCGGCGGACGCGCCAGAGAGCGTCCTTGTGCGGGAACCCTTTCCGCCAGGACAGGGCACCGGCGATGAGGTCGGCGTGGCCGCCCAGGTACTTCGTGGCGGACTGCATCGACACGTCGGCGCCCAGGGCGAGGGACCGCTGCACCATGGGTCCGGCGAAGGTTCCGTCCACTGCCAGCAGGGCACCTGCATCGTGCGCGGCGTCCGCCCAGGCCGCGACGTCAGCGACGCGGAGGATCGGGTTCGTGACGGCCTCCATCCAGACGAGCTTCGTCCCCTTCGGCACCTTGGGTGCTGTGACGGGATGCGTGGCAAAGGTCGCCTTCACGCCGAACCGCGCCAATTCCTCGCGGAAGAACAGCGAGGTGCCGCCATAGACGCCAGGTTGGACGACGACGCGGGCACCTGCACCCAGGATCGCCATGCAGGCCGTCATCGTGGCGGCCATCCCGGACGCCATCAGGAGGCTGCCCGCAGCGCCCTCGAGCGCCGCAAGCTTGGTCTCCACGGCCTCGACGCTCGGGTTCGAGTAACGGCTGTAGATGTACGACGAGGGGCCGCCGCCGGACAGCTCCGGGTACCAGAACGTGCTCGACAGGTGGACCGGCACGTTCACGGCGCCGGTGCGCGCGTCGGGGACGTCGCCGGCGTGCACGGCATCGGTCGCGAAGCGGGATTTCGGGGTGCGCGCGGCCACGCTGCGCCGACGGTACTTGCAGCCTTCAACCTTTAGCCGGCCCACGGCGCATGACGATGCTGCTGGGACCCGTCGCCCGCTGCCCGCCGTCGGCCCGGCGCCACGCTTATGTGCCATGGCGGCGCTCGAGCGCGCATGGAGTCGGACGAGAAGCGCCGCCTGCTTGAACTCGAGGCCCGCGTTCGGGCCCTGGAGAGCAAGGTCTGGTGGCAGGAAAGCCCGCAACCTCCTGCCCCTTCCTTTGCCCCTCCGGCCCCCGTGACCTGGCAGCAGCCTGCCGCGACGCCGCATCCGGTCCGGCCTCTCAAGGAGGTGCCGCAGGCCACGCCGCGCGCACAATTCGACCTCGAGAAGGTGCTCGGCGCCCGCTGGCTGGCCCGCGCTGGCGTCCTCGTCCTCGCCCTCGGCGTCGTGTTCTTCCTGAAGCTCGCCTACGACCGCGATTGGGTTCCCATCACGGGCCGTTTCCTCATAGCACTCCTTGGCGGCCTCGCCATCTTTGCGGCCGGAGACCTGCTGCGGACCCGCCGCATCGACCCGGCCTTCGCGCAGATCATCGCCGGCGGAGGCGCCGTCATCAGCTACGTCACCATCTACCTCGCGTGGGTCTTCCCGGACTACCGCTCGGCACTCCACCTCACCTTGGAGGCCGAAGTGTCCCTCCTTGCTGTCACGAGCGCCCTTCTTGGCGCCTACGCGACGTGGCGCCGCTTGCCGTACCTGGCCGGCATCGCCGTCGTCCTCTCGGCGGCTCTAGTCGCCCCGGCCGGCGCCTTCTCCACGGTCGGCCTCCTCTATGTCGCACTGCTCGACACCGCCATGCTCGCCGCTGCCGCATGGCGCGCCTGGCCTCCGCTCGTCCTCAGCGCCACGGTCGCCGCCAACGGAGCGCACATCGCAGCACTCCTCAACGGCGTCGATTGGCGGCTCGTCGCCGCAAGCAGCATCGTCGTGAACCTCCTCGCGCAAATCGCGGCGCACCGCGCAAGCGGCAACCGGGCCGAGGACTGGCCGGCCAACTGGTTCGTGGGTGGGAGCGGCCCCGTCTTCCTGTTCGCTACCCTTGGCCTGGCTTTCGAGGCAGGCGCCATCCCGCATCCCTGGGGCTGGGCCGCGCTGGCTGTCGGGGCTGGCGCGTTGGCCGGCGCCCC
>JBHEMF010000037.1:0-10421 GCA_046352665.1 Thermoplasmatota archaeon | reverse complement strand
ATGAGGGAGGCAAGGAGGACGGTGAATCCGGTCTTCAGGGCGCTCCGGCCTTGCGCCGACTTGACGCCCTCGAGGCCTGCGACCTCGATGCGCGCCGAGAGCTCGTTGCGCTCGACCTTGCGCAGCACCGTGTTGAGGGCGTGCGGCAGGGTGCGACCGAACTTCAGGAGCTCCGCCACGGTCTCCTGCACGACCTCGCTCTGCGCCGTGGCCCCTGCGACGTTCCGCCACAGGACCTGCTGGATGAAGGGCTGCAGGACCTCCACGAGGTCGAACGTCGGGTCGAGGACGCGGCAGAAGCCCTCGAACTGGAACAGGGCCCGCGTGATGAGGGCGAAGTCCGGCGGCAGGAGCATGCGGTGCGTGCGGGCGATGCCGACGATGAGCTCCATGAGGACGGGGTCCGCCACCGAGATGCGCTCGCGCTCGAAGTGGTCCACGAGGCGCTCCACGTCGGCCTGGAAGCGCTTCAGGTCCACCTCGGCGCGCTGGTCGCAGAGCTCCAGGATGGCCTGCCCGGCCTCGTCGGCGTTCTTGCGCGACACGGCCGTGATGAGCTGCAGGATGGCGCGCGACCGGCGGGCCCCCACGGCACCGACGGCCCCGAAGTCCAGGAAGGCGACCGTGTCGCGGCCGAGGACCATGAGGTTGCCGGGGCTCGGGTCGGCGTGGAAGAGGCGGTGCAGGAAGATCTGCCGCGCCATGGCGGTGGTGAGGTTGCGGGCGACGGCGCGGCGGTCGATGCCGGCCATGCTTGCGGCGTCGAGGTTCGTGAGCTTCACTCCGTCCACGAACTCCATGACAAGGACGCGCTTGCTGCAGAACTCCGGGTACACCTTGGGGATGTGCACGGTGGGGTCGGCGCGGAAGTTGGCGCGCACCCGCTCCGTGTTCTGCATCTCGAACCGGTAGTCCAGCTCGCGCTCCAGCATGAGCTGCAGCTCCTCCAGGTGCTCCGTCGGCTGCCAGACGCGGGAGCCCGCGAAGGTGCGCTCGACGAAGCGGACGAGGCCGCGCAGGATGCGGAAGTCCGTGCCCATCTGCGCCTCGATGCCGGGGTGCTGCACCTTCACTGCGACGACGGTGCCGTCCGCGAGGGTGGCGCGGTGCACCTGCCCGATCGACGCCGACGCGATGGGGGTCGTGTCGAAGGCGGCAAACACCTTCTCCGGCGGCTGCCCGAGGCCCTCGGCGAGGACGCGGCGCACCTCGTCTGGCGGGCTGGGCGGCGCCTGGTCGTAGAGCTTCGTGAACTCCTCCACGAAGGGCGGGTCCACGAGGTCGGGGCGGGTGGCAAGGAGCTGGCCCAGCTTGATGAACGTCGGGCCGAGGTCCTCCAGGAGGCGGCGGGCGCGCGCCGGCACGGGCTGGCCGTCGGCGGGCTCCTCGCCGCGCAGGAGCGTGCGCAGGAGGCCCCAGGCGTTGTGCCGGATGAGGATCGTCACGATCTCGTTGAAGCGCGACAGGCGGGAGGCCTGTGCCATCTGTTCCGGCATCGCCTGGACGCGCGAGGCCTGCCCCGTATTAATGGAGCGCGTCGGGGCCCTGGCGCCGGCGCCAGGCGGCAAGGGCAACGAGGGCGAGCGCAAAGGGTGCCGCCACGGCGGGTGCCTGCGCTGCGGCGGGGCCAAGTGTCACGTCGCCAAGGCTCGCCTCGCGCCACGCGCCCTCGAGGGTCACCTGCATGGGGTCGGTGCCGTGGCCGGCCAGGGCGACCTGCAGAGGGCCGCCGCGCAACTGCAGCGTCTGGTCGTCCAAGGCGACGTCGCGGCTGCCGGTCGCGAGGCGGCCGCGGGCGTGGGTGAGGACCACGGAGCCGTCGATGGCGGCCTGCATGCCGCGCACGTAGAGGCGACCCTCGGCGGTGAGCGACGTCCGCAGCGTGCCGTTGCGGATCTCCATGTAGATCTCCTGCTCGCGGCCGGCCTGCACGGGGGCGCCCTCCGACGCCGACGGGAGGTGTCCGCTCTGCAGGGTGCGCGACTGCCCCTGCTGGCGCAGCAGGACGTCCGTCTGCCAGAGGTGGACGCGGAACGTGCCGGTGACCTGGAGCGTGTCGGGTCCGCACGCAACGACCTGCACGGCCTGGCCGAGGTCGGCCTCGAGCGGGGAGCGATCGACGCTGAGGTGGGCGTCGTGCGGCTCCATGTGCGAGCGGTCCGTGGCCCCCGCCTCGAAGCAGCCGTCCGAGACCGTGACGGTGGCGCGCTGCCACCCCACGGCGGGCAGGACATCTACCTGGTAGCCGGGGCGGCTCGCCGCCTCCTCGACCTGCGCGTCGGCGTGGTCCTCGGACACCGTGGAGTAAGGGGACGAGACGCCGATGCCCGCGCGGACGCCGAGGTCGGCGTAATCGGTCTCGATGTGCAGCGACCTGGCCTCGATGGAGAACGGGGGCACGGGCGGCGACTGCTCGACCTGGATGCCGTCGTCGAGGAGGAACGCGTCCAGGCTCCCCGTGGCAAGGCCGGGGTCAGGGCCCACGGCGCGCACCGAGGATGCGATGAGCACGGTGGAAGGTGCTGCCACGGCGGTGGGGAAGGCCAGGAGGAGGCCGAATGCCAGCGCGGTGGTGCGGTGCATGGTCAAGGCTTCTGCCAGGTCACGTGCTTGTCGTAGATGTAGAGGCCGCCCATGCACTCCTCGTGCAGGTGGATGTAGAGGTAGGGGTAGTTCCAGCTCGTCGCGACCGAGGCCACCTCGCAGTCGAGCGTCGAGACGCCGACGACGGCGGGCATGCCCACGTTGTTCGGGTTGCCGGGCGGGGACGCGGTCACGAGGTACACGTATCCGGGGTCGGGGGCGTTGCCGGGCGCGTCCGTGTAGCTGAGGGAACCCGTCGAGCCGAGGGAGGTGTTGTCGCGCCAGACGCGGTACGTGAACGCAGCGACGCCGGAGTCGGGCGGCTGCCAGGTGAGGCTCACGTTGCGCGTTGTGATGCTGTAGCTGCCGTGCAAGTCCTCGGGGGGGCTGGGATCCGCCACGACCGTGGGGACGAGAAGCAGGAGCGCCACCGCGACAAGGCCAGGGAGGCGCCGGAGCCGGAGCACGTGAGCGGATTCAGGAGGGCACTTAAGGCGTGGCGGTTCGCGGCGCGGGTTGGCGCCGCGCTTTCCACGGTTTTCGCTGCAGGTTGCCGTCCAAAGGGCTGGCGCCGGGGGGGTTGCGTGCGTCATGTCATGCCTCCTAGGTCGATGATGGGGATTGCCACGTCACGTCACGGTCCATGGCGATGCCGCCGAGGCACTCCTCGTGCACGTGGACGTAGGCGTAGGGGTAGTTCCAGCTCGTCGCGACGGAGGCGATCTCACAGTCCAGGCCGGCCACGGCGGCGACGGCGGGTTCGCCGAACTGCTTGCCGTCCAGGGACTCGGTGAGGAAATAGACCCACATCGAATCATGCGGCGGGGCGTCCGTGTACCGGGTCTCGCCCGTCTTCCCGAGGAGGTCGGAGCCGCGGTAGGCGTAGTACGTCCACGCGGTCGTGTCGCCTTTCCAGGTGAGCGTCACGGTCTGCGACCCGGGGTCGTACGTGCCGCCGAAGTCCCTGGGTTTCCCCGGCGGCGGCGGGGCCGCGAGCGCGGGCAGGGCAACGAGGACGGCAAGCAGGAGGGGCACCACGAGGGCGCGGCGTTCGGTCATCGATTGCGGCAATTCAATCAAACGATAAGGACTTGACGGCGCAGGCGAAGGGCCGATGGATCCTATGTCCATATGAAGCCGGCGAGGGTGCCTAGAAAAACCCGCGAAAGCCGCCGATTCCACGGCCCCGCCGGCGCTGGGAAAAACAGGGCCCCTCAGGGCTTCTGGAGCCGCTTCAGGCGGCGGCGGTACTCGCCGTACGGGTCCTCGGGACTGAACTTGGCGGGGCGCGGGTCGGTTGCGCGGCCGCCGCACGCCGGGCAGGCGTCCTTCAGGGTGAACTCCTGGCACGCCGGGCAGCGGCGCATGACGGGCTGCGTCACCCTACACCTTCTTCTCGGCCAACTCGCGGTTGAAGTGGCCGTGGCCGCCCGCCTTCTGGATGGTTGCGACGGCGCGCTCGGCGGCCTGGCGGAGCTGGTCCTCGGCGATCTTGAAATCGGGCGCCTTCACCGTGACGCGGTAATGCGGGGCGCCCATGTAGGCGACCTCGATAGCGACATCCTCGAACTCCGACTTCTCTGCCTGCTTCAGGGCCTTCGCGACGTGCTTCACGCCATCGGGTGCGGGGCTCTGGATGTCCACGAAGCCTGCGATCTCCACGAACTGGGCCTGGATGTTCTCGCGGGCGAAGGCGACGAAGCCGGGGATCCAGGCACCCTTGACGCCTTCCTCCTTGAAGACCTCCTCGCCCATCTCGGCGGCTTCCTGGAACGCCTGGAACAAGGTGCCGAACTTCTCGATCAAGGTGCGTCCGAACTGCGCCATGAGGGCATCGACCGTGGCGCCCTGCCGCTCCGCCATGATCTCGAGGAACTTGTCGGCCTTCTGCTCGTTCTTCCACGCCTGGATGGTCTCGCGCTTCTGGTGGTCGTTCGTGGCCTTGATGGAGAGGTCCACGTGGCCCTTCTTGGCATCGACACCTTGCACTTTGCACACGACGCGCTGCTGCTCGCGCACGTAGTCGCGGATGCGCTTCACCCAGCCGGGCGCCACCTCGCGGATGTGGCAGAACCCCTCCTTGCCCTTGTACTCCTCGAGGGTGACGAAGGCGCCGAAGTTCTGCACCTCGCGGACGGTGCCGACCACGAGTTCGCCCTCTTCCGGGAAGGGGTTCAGTTTTGCCATGTTGGCTTGCGAGAGGCGGCTTCGATATCAGGCTTGGGGGTGGGGCTTGGCGGATGCCGTCGAACGCTTCCCCATCCGCAGATTTCGCAGATCACGCAGATGTCATGCCGTCCTGCGACAGCACGGGGCCACGTTCAGACGGCTGCCTGCTCCGCCTCGACTTTCGGGTTCACCCCCGATTGCACCGTGGGCTTGCGACGTCCAGGGAGGGGCCACATTCCGTCCGACGACGGCGACGTGCAGTCGGGGTGGCCCTCAAGAAATGGCGGCCTGGGAGGAAGATGAGTTCAGTGAGTGGAATGAATGGCCAGTTCTCGGTTCACTGGCCTCAATGCACTCACTGGCCTCGGTGGTCTCTCAGGCCGCCGAGGCCAGGAAAAACGATTCCCCAATGCAGGACGGTTCGGGCGCTGAAGTGGACGACGTCGTCGGACTGCAGGAACCGGATGCTGGCTACGTGTAAGCAGATTGAACAGTGCAGGACGAAAAAACGGCGTGGGCTTGCGAAGTCTAGCAACGGGCCACGCTCGTTCGACGACGGCGGCGTGGCCTTGGCCTTGGTCCTGAAGGGGATTGCTGGGCACGGCGCAGCCCCTTCGAAACGCCGCCGGCCGGTGGCAAACCCTTTGCGCCGCACCTGTTCCCCCCCGCATGGATGGACAGGGATGGCCAGGCCCAGCCCCCGCACCTCCGTTTTGGGCGTCGCCGCCGCGGGCCCGTCACGACGGCGGCGCCATCGCGGCGATGGTGCTGGGGATCCTCTCCATCTGGATGTGGCCCCTCGCCATCATCCTGGGGCCGTTGGCGCTCACGTTTGGCATCAAGGCCCGGCGCCGCATCCGTGCCGACCCCACGAGGCGCGGGGGCGGCATGGCAACGGCGGGGATCGCCACAGGGGCGACGGGTCTTGCCTTCGGGGTGGTGATCGTCACGCTGTTCGTCCTCCTCTTCACGCATCTCCCATCCTTGGACCAGGGACAGAAGGTCCACTCCGTCGAGGGAGCCTTGACTTCCGTGAACCTGGACGCCGACGGCGCGCACGAGGTTGCGCTCGTGGTGGCTGGCCGCGGCGAGGATACCTTGGGCCGCGCCGTCGTCTTCGCGGGCAATGCATCCGCTGTCCTGGAATCCTCTTCCGACGGACAGGATTGGCAATTCGTGGCCCGCGAGGAGATTTCCTTTGCCGCCGTCGGGCCGGGTCCCGCCTATGCGCCGTCTTGGCACGAGGTGCGGTTTGCCGGCGTGGAGGTCCAACCGGACCTGTACTACCGGGCCCACGTCTCCGTCACGGTCCTGAAGACCGGCAAGACCTTCGCGGACATCGTTGCGTCAGAACGGGGCGATGCCCTGCCCTCGCAGGCACCCTGGTACGAATAGGGTCGGGTTTTCAGGACGGTTCGGTCGTCGCACAGGTCGCCGTCGTCGGACTGCAGGAACCCATTGGCGCAGCAGTTGTTACGAACCGGTCGATTGGAGTCGCAGGTTGAGCAGGTGGGTTTCCGATTCCGTGCCTTCCGTTTCTTCCGTGGCTGGGCGTCCTGCACGCCGACTCCAAGCCCTTCCGTTATATCGCCGCGCCCGGTCCCGCCGCGCATGGAAGAGAAAGGCCTCTCCCGCCACCGCGTCCGGCAGGCGCTGAAGAAGGCGCGCAAGGACGACTGGACGTTCTCCGGCGGCGAGATCCTGGGGTCCATGTGCACGGCGCCGCACGAGGCCGCTGCCGAGGCGCACGCGCTCTTCCTGGAGACGAACCTCGGCGACCCCGGCCACTTCCCGGGCACGGCACAGTTGGAGAAGGAGGCGCTCACCGACCTCCTGCAGCTCTTCCACGCGCCGACCGGTGCGGCGGGCCGCTTCGTCGCCGGCGGCACCGAGGCGAACATCCTCGCGTGCGCCATTGCGCGCGAGAAGACGGGCAAGACGAAGATCGTCCTGTCCGAGTCGGCGCACTTCAGCTTCGACAAGGCGGCCCGCTTCCTCGGCATGGAGCTCGTCGAGGTGCCGTGCGCCGCCTCCGGCCACGCCGACCCGAAGGCGCTCGCCAAGGCGGTGACGAAGGACACGGCCCTCGTGGTCGCCGTCGCGGGTACCACCGAGCTCGGCCTCGTCGATCCCGTCGAGGAGCTGGCGCTCTGGTGCGGCCGCAACGACGTCCTCCTGCACGTGGACGCCGCGTACGGCGGCTACATCCTGCCCTTCATGGCGGACGCGAGCCGCAAGCCCGTCAAGTTTGACTTCGCGAACCCCGGCGTCTGGAGCCTCTGCTGCGACCCGCACAAGGGCGGCATGGCGACGATCCCGGCGGGGGTCCTGCTGATGCGCGACGGCGCCGACTGGGAACGCATGGCCGTGCCGTCGCCGTACGTCTCCACGGAGACGCAGTCCACCATCATGGGCACGCGTCCCGGCGGCCCCGTGGCGGCGACCTGGGCCGTGCACCGGTTCCTCGGCCGCGAGGGGCTGGCGAGTGTGGCCGAGACCTGCCTCGACAACGCAGCATACCTTGCAGCGCAACTTCCCGAGATGGGCGTCGAGCTCGTGGCGAGCCCGGAACTCGCCGTCGTCACGTTCCGCGCAGGCAGCGGTCCCGAGGCGGCGCGCCGGCTCATCGCCCGGCTTTCGGAGCGCGGTTTCCGCCTCAACCACGTGCCGCGCTACAAGGCGCTGCGCGTCGTCTGCAACCCGCACGTCACGCGGGAGCGAATCGACAGGTTCCTCAAGGCACTCAAGGATTCTCTGGCATGAGCCGGGGCACGCGGGGGGCCGGCACCGCCGCGCGGGGGGCGCCGCGGGGGATCGCGACGCATCAGGTCCGCAAGCGGCGACGGATGCGGCGGCCGAGCCGCGACGACGCCATCCTCGACGCGACCCTCACGGAGTCGGAGGTCATGGACCGCGGCGGCTACGCCTACATCGTCCACCCCCTCATGGATGGCGTCCCGCGCTGCGACCCCGCCCTGCTGCGCGCCTTCCTCGACTGGGCCCTCCGCCAGGACGTCCTCCGCAACGCCACACTTCTGGCGGCGCCCGAAGCCATGGGCCTCCCGCTCGTCGCGGCCCTCAGCATCGCGACCGGGATCCCGTACGTCGTGATCCGCAAGCGGCGCTACGACCTGCCCGGCGAGGAGGTCGCCTACTGCGAGACCGGGTACGGAGAGAATTGCCTGCACGTGAACGACTGCTGGCCGGACGACCGCGTCGTCGTCGTCGATGACGTCATCTCCACGGGGAACACCCTCGACGCCATCCTCGCCACGTTGGGAACCATGGGTGTCCCCGTCGAAGGCTCCCTCGTCTTCCTCGACAAAGGCAAGCGACGGGCCGCGATGGCGAAGCGGCACAAGTCGCCGATCAAGGCGATGCGGACCGTGAAGGTGGAGGATGGGAAAGTGAGGATTGTGCGGAGAGGGTAAATCGCTTTTTGGTGGCGCGATTTGCGAACGGTTTCGCCGCACCGCGATGACTCGGGAGCAAGGAACTCGAGTTCTGTGTAAAATTCAACTCGTTCGTAACGACGGCTGCGTCAACGGGTTCCTGCAGTCCGACGACGGCGGCGACTTGCTCGACCGAACCGTCGTGCCGAAGAAACGCAAGGGCGCGCCCCGAAAAATGGTTCACGAGGGCCACCTGGAGCAAGGCGCCGCCGTCGTCCGCAGTGCGCCGGAGAAACCTTACGCGCCCTAGCCTCTCGTCGCTAGGCTTCGCTCTCTTCACATGCGTCGCTCGCTGCGCTCGCTCGCATGTGCGCACAAAGAGACCTCGCTCGCTTTGCTCGCTCGGCCTCTTCGTGCTTTCACCAACCCCCGCACTACTTTCCTTAACCCACCCAGCCCTCTCCCTCCCCATGGCCACGCAACCCATCGCCCGCCTCACCCGGGCCGGCATCCTTGGCGCCCACCAGGGAATCCTGCAGATGACCGACCCGTTCCTCGCCCACCTCTCCCTGTTCCGCCACCGCGGCGGTGTGCCGTCCTGGGACATCCTCGCCGTCCTCGAGATGGCCCTCTCCACGTGGCACGAGTACCCCGGCGACGCCCGCGAGTCGGCCCGCCACCTCGTCCGCTTCCTGCCATCGGGCTCGATCTCCGCCACACCGGCGTTTCCCGTCCTCGACGCCTTCATCGCGGCGTGATCCCATGCGCACCGTCTCCCCCGTGCACGCCGACTCGCCTTTGCCGATCCTCGTCCGCGACGGCGTCCTCGTCCGCACCGCCGGCCGCCTCCGCGTCTCCAGCCGCGCCCTCGCCCACGCCGAACGCGCCGCCGCCCAGGCCGCCCTGCACGGGGGCCCGGCAGGACTCGAGGCAGCGCTAGGGTCGGCCTTGCGTGCCTGCGGCTACGGCGGCGACGTCCCTGCCGGTGCGGCGTACCTGGCGGAATTCCTTGCCGAGCGCGGCCAGCTGGGTGCTTTGCAGCCCGTCTTCGGCACAGCCCGCCTTGGCATCGCGGCCTAACCTTTTCTGAACGACTACTTCGCCTGTCCGGCGGGCCATTGCGCGAGGAGCTTCTCCACTTCGTCGGCCAACTCCTCGGGGAGCTTGTGCGTCGAGTCGAGGACGAGGTCGTAGAAGGAGAGGTTCGTGAGGTCCACGCCGTAGTACCGCCGGTACCTGTCTGCCTCGCTCTGCTCGCGCTCCCAGGTCGCGTCGGCCTGCGCCTCGATGGTGCCGCCGTCGCGATCGACGAGGCGGCGGATGCGCACGGGCTCGTCGCAGACGATCCAGACCTTGAGGGCCGTGACCTTGTGGCGCTGGGCGAGCCAGCCGGAGAGGCGCCCCTCAAGGACGAGGTTGCCGCGCTTCAGGAGGAAGAGCTGCCGGTCGTCGAGGGCCTCGTCGATGGAGGGGTCCTTCTGCGACAAGGCCCCGAACTCGGCAAGGCTCATGCCGCGCCGCTTGGCCTCCTCCCGGAAGAGCGCGCCGGCGTAGTGGTACGGCAGGCCGAGGCGGTCCTTGAGCAGACGGCAGAGCGTGGACGTGCCCGTGCCCGGCAGGCCGCCCACGGTGATCGTCGTCAAGGCGCGCTCAGCCCTCGTGGACTTCGGGGTGGCGCTTCTGCCAGCGTTCGCGCCAGGCGACATACTTCATGATGCGCTGCACGAGGTAGCCCAGGGGCACCGTGAGCGCCATGGAGAGGAGGATCCAGTGCGGGAAGAGGCTCGTGCCGAACAGGATGCCGCTCGTGCCGAACATGGAGACATTGGCGTTCCAGGGTGCCGCGAACTGCGTGTAGTCCAAGGTCGTGAGGAACGTCGAGATCCAGGCGAAGATGGGGATGGAGATGAGCATCGTGATGGGCATCTGCTTGAACTGCGCCGACTGCATCTTCTGGTTGCGCGCCATCACGTCCGGCTGCCGCTCCGTGAGGATCTTGAGCTTGTACGTGTTGTTGTCCTTCCGAGCCTGCATCATCTCCTTCTGGAAGTGGCGCATGTACGCCTGCATCTTCGCCATCTCCAGCCAGTCCGTCGTGAAGTGGCGCACCAGCGTCGTGCCGACGACGATGAGGGCACCTGACAGCAGGATCGTGAGGACGGGGTAACGCCCGCCGAAGCCGATCACGGGGTTGAGGACGATGCCCGTGTACTGCCCGAGCAGGATGCGCAGGTTGTTGTTGAAGAGGATGTAGAAGGCGAGCACGAAACTCACGAT
>JBHEMF010000036.1:0-10429 GCA_046352665.1 Thermoplasmatota archaeon | reverse complement strand
CTTCCTGCAGGATGTGGACCTCGGTGCCGCCGGGGACGGGCTTCAAGTCGATGGTGACCAGCATGTTGGCGCCGCCCATCACGGGATCGTCCGTCTCGAAGTTGTCCGTGTGCACGATGCGCTTGCCGGGCACGAGCTCCTTGTACGTGCCGCCGAAGGTGTGGCCCCAGGACCGGTTGATGGTCGAGAAGCTCATGCGGTACGAGCCGCCCACACGGGCGTCGATGCTGTGGACGTGGCCGGTGAAGCCGTGCGGCGGCAGCCACTTGGCCATGGCGTCCGGGTCGAGGAACGCCTGGTAGATGCGCTCCGCCGGGGCCTTGATGACGCGCACCAGGCGCAGGCTCGTCGTCTTCCCCTTGCTCAGGGTGATGGTGGTCTGGCCGAGTTTCGTGGGCTTGCCCTCCGGGAAGGGGGGCGGCGCCGGGGGGGCCTTGGCATTCTTCGGGCTGGCTTGCTTGCTTGCTTGTGCGGTCATGCGTATCCGTCTCCTTCGACATGGGCGGCCAAGGCGTCGAGGGCCCCTTCCCAGAAGAGCCGGTATTGGACGATCCATGAGAACGCTGCCGACAAGGGCTTGGCCTTGAGCGCGCAGCGTCGCACGCGTCCGTCCGGTGTCTGCTCCAGGAGCCCGGCCTCCTCCAGCACGCGCAGGTGCTTGGAGATGGCCGGGAGGCTCACTGCGTGCGGCTCGGCGAGGTCGCTCACGGTGCAGTCGCCCGCCGCCAGCCGCGCCACGATGGCGCGCCGGATGGGGTGGGCGAGGGCCGAGAAGACCGCGTCGAGGTCCGCGCGAGATGCCTTAACCATCTGGTTAACCATTAGGCGAGGTGGATACTTAACCGTTTGGTTAATCAGTGGGCGGGGGCTTGCGCGGCGTCACTCGCCCAAGGCCTTGGCCATCTCCTCGATGTTCCTCGTGACGCCCTGGCGCGAACCCTCCGAGTGCTCGGCGGTGGCGAGCGGGCCCTGCTTGAACGTCATCCTCGTCCCTTTGCCAGCCGGCTCGAGGTCGATGGTGATCGCGACGTTGTACGGCTTCTCGCCAGGGCCGAGGAAGATGTCGAAGAGCCACTCCTGCGCGAGCCGGCGGTTGGGCTGCACTTCGACGTACTTGCCGTGGTTCACGAGCGCCACCTTGCTGTCGCGCATCTCGATTGCGTACTCGCCGCCGACGCGGACGTCGAGCTTCAGAACCTTGAGGTCGAAGCCCATGTCCTTGGCGGCCGGTCCCCACCAGGACTGGATCCCCTCCTTTGTCGTCCACATCTTCCAGACCTTCTCGGGCGCGGCCTTGAACGTGCGCTCGATGGTGAAGCCCTTGTTCGGGCCCGACACCTTGGGCAGGGCGTTCCCCGTCCCGAGCTCGCGCTCAAGCTTGTCGAAGCCGGCGTTCCAGCCCTTCGTGGCCATGGCGTGGAACTCGGCCGGGACGCCGGTCGCCGTGACGATGAGCCGCGTCATCTTGGCCGTCATGGGCAGGAACTGCACGCGGATGAGGAAGGACTTGTCCGGGCTCCCCGACACGATCTCGTTGTACGGGTCGAGCTTGTGGAAGACGCCCTCCTGCGGGTTCTTGTTGCCATCCGGCTGGGGCATGTCGAAGCGGACCTTGCCGCCTTCGCGCACGTCGAACTCGTGGATGACGAGGTCGAGCGGAGCCGGGTTGAACCACTTGGCGTACTTCTTCGGCTCCGTCCAGAACGACCACAGACGCTCCGGGGTGGCGTTGAAGATGCGTTCGACGGTCAGTGTCGGGGGGTCCTGCTTCTGTGTCGTGTTGGGCATGGTCATGCACTCTCCTGCGTAGGGGGAAGGGGGGAGGGGAAACGTGTGGCGGCCATCACGGCTCGTCCTCCTCGGCGAGCGCCTGCTCCAGGCGGTCGAAGGCGGCGTTCCAGCGCGTCTCCGACTCCTTCAGCCAGCGGCTCGCGTCGTGCAGGCCGTGGACGCGCAGCCGGACATGCCTGCTCCTGCCGTGTTTGCGGGTCGCCACGAGTCCAGCCTCCTCGAGGACCCGGACGTGCTTCTGCACGGCCATGAGCGTGATGGGCAGCGGTGCCGCGAGCTCGCTCAAGGTGCGCTCGCCGCGCTCGAGGCGGCCCAGCAGCGCTCGGCGCGTCGGGTCGGCCAAGGCGGAGAACGTCCTGTCCAGGTCCATGCTATACCGTTAGGTTGAGTGTCCATTTGAGCCTTTTGGCGCGTACGTCTGCACGGAGACTTGGCGCGTCCCCCACAGCCGCCGGTTTTTCTAGCGGCCGCAGGTCGCGCGCCCGATGCCAGCCGCCATCGTCGCGAAGGGCGTGCGCAAATCGTTCGGCAAGGTCGAGGCGCTCGCAGGTGTGGACCTGGAGGTGCAGGCCGGCACCGTGCTCGGGCTCCTCGGCCCCAACGGCGCCGGCAAGACCACCCTCGTGCGGATCTTCGCTACACTCCTGCGCCCCGACGACGGCAGCGCCACCGTCGCCGGGCACGACGTCGTGAAGGGCGCCGCCGAGCTGCGTGGCATCATCGGGCTCGCGGGCCAGTACGCCGCCGTGGATGAGCACCTCACGGGCCGCGAGAACCTGGAACTCGTGGCGCGCCTCTACCACTTGGGACGCGCAAGGTCGCGGCAGCGGGCGGCCGAACTCCTGCGCCGCGTCGGGCTCGAGGATGCCGCGGACCGGACCGTGAAGGGCTACTCGGGAGGCATGCGGCGCCGGCTCGACCTTGCGGCCAGCCTCATCGGCGACCCGGAGGTCGTCTTCCTCGACGAACCCACGACGGGCCTCGACCCACCCAGCCGCCAGGGCCTGTGGACCATCATCGACGAGTTGCGCCGCTCCGGCAAGACCATCCTCCTCACGACGCAGTACCTGGAGGAGGCGGACCGTCTGGCCGACCGCATCGCGGTGGTGGACCACGGCCGCATCATCGCGCAGGGCACGTCGAAGGAGCTGAAGGCCCGGCTCGGCGGCGACTTCGTCGAGATCACGCTGGAGGAGCAGGCGCACCTCGGCGCCGTCGTCGCGGCCCTCAAGGTGCGTTCGGCCCAGGTCGATACCGACCGTGCCCGCATCCGCATTCCCGCCCCCAAGGGAGCGCAGACGCTCGCCCAGGTCCTCGCGAAGGTGCCGCCGGCGGCGCTCGCTGGGGCCGAGGTCGCGTTGCGGCGGCCGACGCTCGACGACGTGTTCCTCGCCCTCACCGGCCATGGCGCCGAAGAGAAGCCGAAGGAAAAGCACCAGGCCAGGAAAGCCAAGGCGGCGCGACGCGGGGGGAAAGCGTGACGGCGACCGCGGGGACACGGCTCCGTTGGTCGGTGGCCGACACGTACCTCATGACGTGGCGGAACCTCATGTACTACGTCCGCAACCCGTACTGGATCTTCCTTGCCGTAGTGCAGCCCA
The DNA here is from genome assembly GCA_046352665.1 of Thermoplasmatota archaeon. Taxonomy (GTDB): domain Archaea; phylum Thermoplasmatota; class E2; order JACPAO01; family JAHFTW01; genus JAHFTW01. The sequence goes on along the minus strand of JBHEMF010000036.1, from coordinate 7,037 downwards.
TCATGTTCACGCTGCTCTTCGTCTTCGTCTTCGGCGGCGCCATCGACACGGGCAAGGTCTCCTACGCCGACTACGCGCTTCCGGGCATCATCGTGCAGACCGTCGTCTTCAGTTCGCTTGCGTCGGGCATCAACGTCGCAGACGACATGGCGAAGGGCGTCATGGACCGCTTCCGCAGCCTCCCCATCTCGCGCGGCACCGTGCTTTCGGCGCGCACCCTCAGCGACAACGTGCGCAACACCGCCGGCGCCCTCATCATGGCCGGCGTCGGCTTCCTCGTGGGCTACCGGTTCCACGGCACGTTCGGCGCCGCCATGGTGGCGCTTGGGCTGGCACTCCTCTTCGGCTACGCCTTCGCCTGGATCGCGGCCACGATCGGCCTCCTTGCCAAGAACACGCAGACCGCCGAGGTCGCCGGCTTCACATGGACGTTCCCCGTGGTCTTCGCCTCCAGCATCTTCGTGCCGACGGGGACGATGCCGGACTGGCTGCAGGCCTTCGCCAAAGTGAACCCTGTCACCATCACGGCCGACGCAGTACGCCACTTGTCGCTTGGCGTGCCTTTGGCTGGCGTCCGGCTCTTCGGCGTGGAGGTCAACGAGGCGCTCGTCTCGCTTGGCTGGAGTGTCGGCATCATCGTGGTATTCCACGTGCTTGCCGTGTGGCGCTTCCGCCGTCTCGCCTAGGCATCTAGCGGATGCCGCTGTCGCAAGAGACGTTCAGCGTCGCGTATGCGCCGGCCCGCACCGTGACGGGTTCCGTCGGGGCGCACGTGGGCGGTGTTGCGGCGCCGTCGGGTTGGCGCACGACGTAAGTGCCAGGCGCCAGCGTCACCTTGTAGGAGCCGTCGGCGCCGGACGAGAACTCCGCTGCAGCCTTGCCCGACTCCGCGTCGGCTGCGACGAGGCGCGTCTGCAGCGGCCGGTCGTCGCAGCCGGGTTGGGGCGGGTCATGCTGCACGGGACAGGTGGGCCCGACGAGGACGTGGCCCTGGATGCCCGAAGGTGCTGGCGCTGCGCATCCTGCAACGAGGCTTGCGATCGCGACTGCGTAGGACCAGTGCATGGGAGAAGGCCCCGGGCGCAGCGTCCCGCCGCATCGTCGCGTCTCCCGACGGGTGTCGGGGCGCCTTGGCGGGCTGAGGGCACGCCCGGGGCCGAACGGTGCAAGGACCGCCTGGCGGTTAACCTTCACGCCGCGCGGATGGCACGCTGGCGGAGGAGGATGGAGACGGCAACGAGGACGAGGCCCACGACGGCGGCTGGCAGGGCGAGTTGGATGCCTGGCCCGGTCTCCACCGCGAACAGGCGGTTGCCGCTGTTCTCGACCAGGAGACCGCCGCCGTGGACCCAGGCTGCCTGCACGTACGTGCCGGTCGGAAGGTCGGTGACATCGACGCGACGGTGCTGGCCCGTGCAGTCGCCGACCAGGATGTAGGGCAGCGTGGCGGTGGTCGGGTCCTGGAGCACCACGGCCCACGTGCCGCCCGCCGCGTGCAACGTCACGGGCACCTGCGCAAGAGGGACCTCCCATGCAGTCACGGCGTTGCCGCCGCGCACGTTTTCGAGGGCAAGCTGCCAACCCGCCTGGCTGCGCGCCGCAAGCCAGCCGCCGCAGCCGGCGACCCGCTGGCCCACAGGCACCGTGGCCCAGGAGCCGTCCCAGCCCCAGAGCATGTAACTGAAGTCCGTGCCGACGACGAGGCCCAGTGGGCCGGCATCGTACATGCGGGTCGCGGCGGGTGCACCTTTCGGTGCGGCGTCGCCGGCGAACGTGAGCGGCACACTCCGATTGGAGGCGAGGTCGTAGGCCCAAGGCTCGGAGCCCTTCATGCCGTACACGGTGCCGTTCCAGCCAGCCTTGGGGCCTTCCGACACGGGCCATGCGACGCGGTACAGCGCACCGGAGCGCACGTCGAGGACACCGGCATGCCAGGCGACGAACGGACCGGACACGATGACGGAGCGGATGTTGCCGCCGCCGTAGCCGTGCAGGTCAAGACGGATCCGCCCTGGGATCTCGAGCCACTGGATCCCTGCCGCCGGACCACCGAAGACGACGGCCTGCCCGTCCGACACTGCGACACTGTGGATGGTCTCGTTCGTGCTCCATGCCTCCTTTGCCGGACCGAGGATGGCAAGCGGCCGCGTGTCGGCGCCGGCGATGACGACTGGGGACGCCACAAGGACGAGCACGAGCCCGACGCGCCCCAGCCACTGCGCCGCCTGGAGCGTTCCGCGCCGCACGCGTCGCGAGCGGGCGGAGCCGTATTAATCCGCATCGAAGCCCGACCAAAGGCGCTAAGCGGGGCAGGGCAAGTGGCCGGCATGGACCCGGCGTCCTTGGCGGTGCGGTCGCAAGGGCTCACCAAGTCCTACGGCAAGCGCGTCGCGGCCGCCGGCGTGGACCTCGAGGTGCGGCGCGGCGAGGTCTTCGGTTTCCTCGGCCCGAACGGTGCAGGCAAGTCCACGACCATCAACATGCTCTGCACGCTCCTCGAGCCGACGGCCGGCGAGGCGTGGGTGGCCGGCCAGGACTGCATCCGGGCGCCCGCCGCCGTCCGCGAGCGCATCGGCCTCGTCTTCCAGGAGCGGACGCTGGACGGCGAGCTCACGGCGCGCGAGAACCTGCGGTTCCACGCCATCCTGTACGGCGTCCCCGCCGCCGAGGCACGCGACCGCATCGCGGCATTGCTCGACGCCATGGGCCTCGCCGACCGCGCCGACGACCTGGTCTCCACGTTCTCCAGTGGCATGGCGCGGCGGCTGGAGCTGGCGCGGGCACTCCTCCACGCTCCCGAGGTCCTGTTCCTCGACGAGCCGTCGCTGGGGCTCGACCCGGCGTCGCGGGCGCGGTTCTGGTCCGACCTGTCGCGACTGCGCGCGGCGCGCGGGTTCACGGTCTTCTTCACGACGCACTACATGGACGAGGCCGAAGCCGCCGACCGCCTCGCCATCATGCACGAGGGCCGTCTCGTCGCCGTCGGGACGCCCACCACGCTCAAGTCGCAGGTGGGTCGCGACCGGGTCCATCTTTCCACGAGCCAGCCGGACGAGGCCATCGTCCAGCTCCAACGAGCGGGGCACAAGGCGCGGCGCCAAGGAGGCGACGTGGTGGTGGACGCGGACGCCGGCACCGAGGCGCTGCCCTTGCTCATGCGCACCGTGACGGTCCCCATCCAGGAAGCCCGCGTGCAGCGGCCGACGCTCGACGACGTCTTCCTGCATTTCACGGGCCAGTCCCTCGAACCAGGGCGTGCCAGGTGATGGACGCCCTGCCGCGCAACGGCCGCGTCGGCGTGATGGTGTGGCGGCGCGAAGTCATGCGCCACCTGCGCAGCCCAGGGCGGACGCTTGGGGCCCTCGTGCAGCCGATCCTCTTCGTCTTCGTCCTTGGCTACGGCCTGTCGCCGACCGTGGACAAGGTGGGCGGCGTGCCGTTCAGCCACTTCGTCTTCCCGGGCGCCGTGGCCCTTAGCGTCGCTTCCACGGCCATCTTCGCGGCAGCAAGCACGGTGCGCGACCGCGAATTCGGCTTCCTGCGCGAGATGCTCGTGGCACCCGTCTGGCGCAGCACGATCCTGACCGGTAAGATCCTGGGCGCCGCGACGGTGGCGACGCTGCAAGGGATCCTCGTCCTCGCCATCGCCCCCCTCGTCGGCCTCCGCCTCGCCGCGCCAAACCTCGCCGCAGCCCTCGCGGTATGCATGGTCACGGGGCTCGTCATGGCCGGCCTCGGCACGTGGGTCGCCGCAGGGGTCCGCCGCATCGAAGGCTTCCAGGGCATGGTCCAGTTCGTCCTCTTTCCGATGGTCTTCCTGAGCGGCGCACTGTTCCCGCTCGACCGGCTCCCCGGCTGGCTCGCGCTCCTCACCCGGCTCGACCCGCTCACCTACGCAGTCGATCCGATGCGCCGCGTCTTGCTGCAAGGCCAGGGCGAGCGCGCGGCGCTGGACGCCGTGTCGCTGCTTGGCGGTGGCATCGGCGTGCCGCACGAACTCGCCATCCTCGGCTTCATCACGGCGCTCTGCGCTGGCGGCGCCGTCTGGGAACTCACGCGGCGCGAGTAGGCTAACGGGAAAGGAGTTGGCCCAGGGCCAGGGCCGCCACGGCGAGCACGACCGTGCCGACGCCGACCCAACGTGCCAGGAACGCCGAGGAGGTCGCCCCCGCGCCCCCGCCGCCGATGGCTGCGGCTTGCCCGGCGCCCACACCGCACGCGGCCGACCCGCCCGTGGGGTCACCCGCCGCGGCACACGCCAGGCACATGGGTGCACGACCCTCCAGGGGACACATAGGTGTTGCGGCACGGGGCTGGACAGGCGGCAGGGTTGCGCCGGCCGCATGGCTTAACGCACGCGGGGCGGCTGCCGTTCCGTGCGCATCGTCGTGCTCGCCAACTGCGCCTCGGGGGTGGGGGCCGAGGAGGGGGCCCGGCGTGCCGCGATTTCGGCGGCGTTCCAGCCGACGGGCATGGATCCCGACGTGCGTTGCGTCCTCGGCGGCGAGATGCAGCAAGCGGCCCGGGACGCTGCCCGGGGACGACCAGACGTCGTCGTGGCGGCCGGGGGCGACGGCTCGGTGAGCGCCGTGGCAGGGGCGCTCGCGGGGACCCGTGTCGCGATGGCCGTCCTGCCCTTCGGCACCCTGAACCACTTCGCCCGCGACGCCGGCATCCCGGCCGACCTTGAGCAAGCCGCGGCCCTGGCCGTGGACGGGAAGGCGGGACCCGTGGACGTCGCCGAGGTGAACGGGCACGTCTTCGTGAACAACTCGTCGATCGGGGTCTATCCGCGCGCCGTCCGGGAACGGCGCCGCCTGCGCGCGCAAGGCGCCCCTTCCAAGCGCTGGGCCACGCTGCAGGCGGCGTGGACGGTGCTGCAGCGGCTCCCCGCGCACGAGGTCCTCCTCACCATCGACGGCCGGCCGGTGTTCCGCACGACCTCCTTCGTCTTCGTCGGCAACAACTCGTACGAAACCGGCTTCGGCCGGCTCGGGAGGCGTGCCAGCCTCACCGCCGGCCATCTCGGCGTCTATCATGCGGTCCGGCCCGGCCGGCGCGCCGTCCTAGCACTTGCGGCGCGGGCCTTTGCCGGCCGGCTCGACGGCGCCTCGGACCTCCAGGCGGAGGAGGCGCAGCGGCTCACGATCGCCTCGCCGCGGCCGGAGATGCGCGTCGCCCTCGACGGCGAGGTGCGCCGCCTGCGAACGCCTCTCGAGTACCGAACACGGCCCGGCGACCTGCTGCTCGTCCGCCCGCCAGGTGCCCCATGAGGCGCGTCGCCCACTTGTCGGACCTGCATTTCGGCACCGAGGACCCGGCGGTCGTGGCCGGCCTCGCCCGTGACGTGGCCGAGGTGAAGGCCGACCTCGTTGTCGTGAGCGGCGACCTCACGCAGCGGGCGAAGCGGAAGGAGTTCGCGGCGGCCGCGTCCTTCCTGCGCAGCCTGCCGGCGCCGTTCCTCGCCGTGCCGGGCAACCACGACATCCCGCTGTACAACGTGGCGCGCCGCCTCTGGTCGCCGTTCGGGCGCTACCGCCGCCTCGTGTCCCCGGAGCTCATGCCGCGCTACTCGGACGACGAGTTGGCCGTCATCGGTTTCAACACGTCCCTGGAATTCGTGTGGAAGGGCGGCCTCGTACGGCGCGCGCAGATGGCGGCGCTGCAAGGTTGGGCCGCCGTGGCGGGGCACCGGCTGCGCGTGGTCTTCGCGCACCATCCGTTCTCGCTGCCCACGGGCCGACGCAGCCATTCCCTCGTGCGCCGCTCCGGCGACGCGATGCGGGTCATGGAGGAGGTCGGTGTGGACTTGGTCCTCACGGGCCACCACCACATCGGCGGATACTCCGAGTCGCGCGCCTTCGCCGCCGGCGGGCCGCACCGTGTGGTGATCGTGAGCGCCGGTACTGCGATGAGCCGGCGCGTGCGCGGCGACCCGAACAGCTACAACCTCGTGCACGTGGACCCCGGCCGCATCGCCGTCGAGGAGCGCGCGTGGAACGGCGAACGCTTCGCCGCCCGCCACGTGCAGACGTATCCGCGCCAGACCGAGCCGACCGGCCCGTTATGAAGGCCGTCGGCATCTCCAGCGGCGTGGACGAGCCGCCCGAGCCACCGCTCTCGTTGCGGCGGAGCAACGTCGCCGTGGGGCTTGCACTCCTGGCCTGGCTGACGGCGCTGTTCCTCACTTGGTGGTCAGCGACCAACCGCAGCCCAGGCTACGAGGCGTTCACGGTCGGCTTCGGCCTCTGGTCCCATCCTGCCTCCGACGTGGACGTCCACGGCGGCTTCATCTGGCTCACCGACGTCTTGGCGCTCCTGCCCGTGCCGATCCTGTTCGTGCGCGTTGCGGCCCGCTCCATCGAGCACGAGCCACGCTCGTGGCGACGCGACGTCGGGGGCGCCGCCTGCGGCATGGTCGCAGCCCTTGCGTCGGCAGCGCCGTGGCCCGTCGAGCTGCCTTTCCTGGGCAGCACCCATTTCGCCGCCGGCAACGGCACGCTGGAGCAGACCATCACGTCGGGGCCCGGGGCCGGGTGGTGGCTTGGCGCCGTCGCCACCGTCGTGGTCGGGTGGGCCTGGTGGCGGACCCGCCGTGCCTGATGTTCGTTTCTGAACCGGTTCAACTGCCCACTGAAGACACTGAAAACACTGAAAGAATTGTAGGTCGCCCTCAATGTACTCACAGCCCAGGGTAATGGAAGGGCCGCGGTGAAACCGGTGACTGCCCAGACGATGAACAGCTCCCGTTTCAGTGGGTTCAGTGTCTTCAGTGGGCGAAAGCGTGAGGCGGGAGAAAAACTGAACAGGTTCAACTGCCCACTGAAGACACTGAAAACACTGAAGGAATTGGAGGTCGCCCTTCATCGTACTCACAGCCCAGGGTAATGGAAGGGTCGCGGTGAAACTGGTGATTTCCCCGACGATGAACGGCTCACGTTTCAGTGGGTTCAGTGTCTTCAGCGGGCCTTCGAAAGCGTGAGGCGGGAGAAAGCCGTTCCTTCCCCGCAACCGACAAATAGCGGTCTCTTCTGGAG
>JBHEMF010000035.1:10297-10527 GCA_046352665.1 Thermoplasmatota archaeon | reverse complement strand
GATGATGCCCGCCTCCGGCTACGACATCATCGCCTGCGACCGCTACGTCTCGCCCTGTACGACCGACACGAACCCCACCGCCTGGGGCCAGCAGTTCGGCGCCAACTTCCCCGTCTGCGACCCGTCCCAGGACGCCGCGCCCAACTGCGCGGAAGGCCAGGGCCTCTGCTCCACCCTCCGTGACGTCACGGAAGACACGGTGGACCCCGCCGTGAACGGTGCAGTCGGCA